>CAZZDX010000065.1:0-12751 GCA_964653185.1 uncultured Bacteroidales bacterium | reverse complement strand
TGCGGAGTTAAAGAAATAATAAATTATGTTACAATCAGGCAACCGCCTGATTGATGTTAATATGATTAGTTAAATACCACAGGTTGCACCTGCGGTTATTTACCCCGTTAGATATTTAGTTTAAAACATTGTTTTTTATTAATTTATTAGTTATCTAACGGGGTGAAAATTAAATCCCTTTCGGGATTTTTCGTTATTGATAAAGAAAATGTTCAAAAATAATATATCTTTTTATTGAACTTTAAGAAATCTAAATCTTTATATTGAACTTATTTTTTTAAAAATGAAATATTTTAGAACTGTTCAAAAAAAAATAAAACTATTAATAATAGTATTTTTTGCTGTATTAATATCAATAATCGGCTATGGTTTTATTGATAATGATTTTGAAATCTCAAAAGATTTGGATGTCTTTGTTACACTTTTTAAAGAGTTAAACTATAATTATGTAGATGAAATCAATCCCGGAGAGTTGATGGAAACAGGTATTAATGCAATGTTAGAATCATTAGATCCTTACACAAATTTTATCTCTGAATCTAAATTAGAAGATTATAAGTTTATGACAACAGGGCAATATGGCGGTATAGGAGCATTAATTCATAAAAAAGACGATTATGTTGTCATTTCAGAACCTTATTATGGCTTCCCTGCTCAAAAAGCAGATTTAAGAGCAGGAGATATTATTTTAAAAATTGATGGCAAATCTGCTAAAGGGAAATCTACAAGTGATATTAGCAAGATTTTAAAAGGACAACCAGAAACAAATGTAAAAATTACTATAAAAAGACAAGGAGAACCTAATCCTATTGAAAAAACTTTTACAAGAGAAGAGATTAAAATTAATAATATCCCTTATTCCGGAATGCTAAATGATGATATTGCTTATATAAGATTATCAGGATTTACTATGAACGCTGCACAAGAAGTAAAAGAATCTTTTTTAAAATTAAAAAGAAATAATAATGTAAAAGCTTTGATATTTGATTTGAGAGGTAATGGTGGAGGTCTTTTAAATGAATCCGTTGATATTGCAAATATATTTATAAAAAAAGGACATTTAATAGTCCAGACAAAAGGAAAATTAAAAGGGAAAAACCATTCTTATAAAACTATTTATGACCCTGTTGATTTGAATATACCGTTGGCTATATTAGTTGATAAAGGCAGTGCCTCTGCTTCAGAAATTGTTACAGGTGCAATGCAGGATTTAGACAGAGCCGTAATTATAGGACAAAAAACTTTTGGGAAAGGACTAGTGCAAAGTGTAATGCCTTTGAGTTATAATAACAAATTAAAAATAACTGTTGCAAAATATTATATACCAAGTGGCAGATGTATTCAAGCTATTGATTATTCACATAAAGATAAAAATGGGAAAAGTGAAAAAGTTCCTGATTCTCTAAAAAATGTCTTTAAGACAAATAATGGACGAACCGTTTATAGTAAAGGAGGCATAGAACCTGATGTTGTTGTAAAAACCCAACAATACGCTAATATCACAATAATCTTAGTTTATAAACATCTTATTTTTGACTATGCTACAAAATTTAAAATAGAAAATCCAAGTATAACTACATCTAAAAATTTTAAAATTACCGATACTATCTATAATGATTTTTTATCCTTTTTATCTGATAAAGATTATGATTATACTACTATAAGCGAAAAAAAACTTAAAGAACTAAAAGAAGCAACTGAAAAAGAAAAATATTTTGATGATATAAAAGATGAATATCAGGATTTAGAAGATAAATTGATTCATAATAAAAAAGAAGACCTTAACAAATTTAGTGAAGAGATAAAAATGTTACTAAAATCAGAAATTGTATCACGATATTATTTTCAAAAAGGAAGAATAGAAGCTTCTTTTTCTGATGACGATGAAATAAAAAAAGCAATAGAGATATTAAATGATACAATTACATATAAAGCTATCCTTGACGGAACAGATATACAGGAAAAATAAAATTATTTTTAAAAATATTTAATTATGAAATACTTTTTGTTTATATTCTTTGCCTTTTTAGGACTATCCCAACATCCTGATTTTGAGGTTATAAAAGCAACTTTTGAGAGATGCTCAAAAAATGTTGAACATTCCTACACTAACACAAAACTTGATTATAAATTTATAATTATAGCGAGACAGTCCTCTGATAAACTAAAAATTGATAAACTATGGATAGGAAAGGATTATTATTTGATAAGTCCAAGTAAAAAACTTTCTCTTACCAGTGGAGACGGATTTGCCAAAAATGATACTATTTATTTTTTTGTAAGTAATTATACTAAAATTGATAAACAGGGAAAAATTGTCTCATCTGTTGATAATATAAAACAAGAAACACCTCCTTATAAATATGATGGAGATGCTTTAATAGGATTTAAAATAGATAATCAGCGAAAATATAAAGTTATCACTAAAATAAAAGAAATAAAACATTCATTTGCACCTTAATAACAAAAGGAATGGCATATCTTAAAGATATACCATTCCTTTATAATATTTACCTAATTCCTATTTAATTTTTTATTCATCACTATTTTGGACACCTTTTTGATGATTGCATTCAGTTTTATTCATTGCTTTACTATTCTTAATGCCTTTTTGATGATTGCATTCAGTTCTGTTCATTGCTTTCATATCAAAATATACCCTTTGTTCTTCAGTTAAAAGTTTACGAATTTCTTGCTGATGTGCTACACAATTTTTCATCATTTGGATTTTTATACTGCCTATCTCATCAATGGTTTGGTTTACAGCTTTCATATCAACTTTTTCTGCTGTTGTTAATGTTTTAAGATGTGCTGTTTTTTCATTAAGTTGATTTTTTAAAGCAAGCATATTTTTCATATTAACTATCTTCAATTCTTTGATTTTAGATTTTTGCTCATCAGTTAAGTTTGGAATGTCTTTACAACATTGATGATTGCCTTCATGAATTTTTTTACAACACTGGTGTATCCTTTCATGAAATTTTTTATAACATTGATGTTTGCTTTCATTATCTTTTTTGTTACAACTTGTGTTATTGCAACTTGTACTCAAAAATAGTATTGACATTAATAACATCATTACTGATTTTAAATTTAATTTTTTCATGTTTTATTTTTTTTTAGTTAATAAATTGTTTTATTTTTTTAATTTACAAATTAGACGCAAAATTAATAAAAAGGTTTAATTAATTATAAAAAATAATTACAGTTTTTATATATTTGTAAATTTATAACTGTTCATCTTGTCCAAAATATTTACTATACTTCAATATCTTCAATAACTATATTATACTAAAAAGAAATGCCTAAAATACTTAAAATTCAAAATGACTAAAATTTCATCCCGTTAGATAATTTTAAGTCAAAAGTTTAATTATTGTTAGATAATTTTGTATCTAACGGGGTAAAAATGCCTACGAATAATTAATGACAACTAATGACAGTAAGCAAAGCTAACAAATGACGACAAAGATAAATGACAAAAAAAATAATCTTTGCAATTATTTCAATCATTACAATTTTTTTAATTTTTTAAAAATAATAATAATATGGACAAAAAAACTATTTTGATAATTATGGACGGATGGGGACAAGGTAATAAGTCCAAATCAGATGCTATTTATAATGCTAACACACCTTTTGTTGATAGTTTATATAAAAATTATCCAAATTCTCATCTAACAGCTTCCGGTAAAAATGTAGGATTACCAGAAGGACAAATGGGAAACTCCGAAGTTGGACATTTGAATATTGGAGCAGGAAGAATCGTTTTTCAGGATTTGGTGAAAATAGATAATGCTATTAAAGATAAATCTATTGAATATAATCATACTCTAAATAAAGCATTTAAGTATGCAAAGGAAAATAATAAATCTGTTCATTTTTTAGGACTCGTTTCTGATGGAGGAGTACATTCTTCTGTCCAACATTTGTTCAAACTTTGCGATATGACAAAAGATGCAGGATTAGATAATGTATATATTCATGCTATTACAGACGGAAGAGATACTGACCCACGAAGCGGACTAAGTTTTATAAAAAAGTTGCAGGAATATTTAAAAACATCACAGGTAAAAATAGCATCATTAGTTGGAAGATACTATGCAATGGACAGAGATAAAAGATGGGACAGAATTAAACAAGCTTATGATTTGTTTGTTTATGGCAAAGGCAAACAAACAACTGATATTTTAAAGGCAATAAAAGAGTCATATAATGAAAAAACCACAGATGAATTTATTAAACCCGTTGTAATGCTTGACAAAGATGGAAATCCTGTTGGGAAAATAAAACAAGGCGATGTTGTTATTTGCTTTAACTTTCGTTCTGACCGAATGAGACAAATCACCAGCGTGTTATCTCAAAAAGATATGCCTGATTATAATATGAAGACCATACCAGAGCTTTATTATGTTACTATGACAATATATGATGAGATGTTTAAAAATATTCATTTAATTTTTGAAAAAGAAAATCTAAAAAATACTATTGGAGAAGTTGTCTCCAAAGCAGGAAAGAAACAAATTCGTATAGCAGAAACTGAAAAATATGCTCATGTTACTTTTTTCTTTTCAGGTGGACGGGAAGATAAATTTGACGGAGAGAAAAGAATTCTTATTCCTTCTCCCAAAGTGCCAACTTATGATTTAGAGCCCTCAATGAGTGCTTTTAAGGTTAAAGATGCAATAATTAGAGAATTAAATAAAGCCGAAGCAGATTTTATTTGTCTTAACTTTGCAAATGCTGATATGGTAGGACATACAGGCATTTATGATGCAATTATTAAAGCTGTTGAAACTGTTGACCAGTGTGTCCAAGATGTCTCTGAAGCCGCTATTGCTAATAATTATTCTGTTGTAATAATTGCTGACCACGGGAACGCTGAATTTGCAATTAATGATAATGGCACTCCTAATACTGCTCATACAACAAACCTTGTGCCTTGCATTTTGATTGATAAAAATTATAAAAGTATTAAAAATGGAAAATTAGCTGATGTAGCACCAACTATATTAACTTTAATGAACATAGATATTCCAAAAGAGATGACAGGACAAAAGTTGGTTTAAATAATTATTTTATAACTACCATTTTTTTTGTAACTTGTCTGTTACCTGTTTTTAATGTAATAAAATAAGTGCCTGCTGACAATTTTTTTGTATCAAACTCAATTTTATATACCTGTCCTGCATTAGCAGTTTTATCAAATAGAGTTGCAATACATTCTCCCATATAATTATAAACTTTTAATTTTACATTATCTGATTCATGTAATTGGAATTTTATTGTTGTTTTATTGTTTAAAGGGTTTGGAAAAACAGTAAAATAAGGTTGTTTTATATTCAAATCATATATTTGATCCGGGGAACTTACTGTTATATAGTCATGTTTTACGATTTTGTTTGCACAGCCATTTTCTCCCACTGCAACTAACTGAACAGTAAAAGTGTCAGCATATAAATAAGTATGAGCAGGATTAATATCTGTAGAGCTTGTGCTGTCTCCAAAATCCCAGTAATAATGTCTGCTCCGATACTGTTATTTTGAAACTGCACAATAGGAACAGGCAAATAAGCAATTGTGGTGTCTGCTGTAAAATCTGCTACAGGAGGAAATTTTGATATTGTAACAATATCTGCACTACTATTATTGCCAATTTCATTCCATATATTTAATTCAATCTGATAAGTGCCTGTATCCTGATAAGTATGAGTTGGTGCAATATCTGTACTTGTATTACCATCGCCAAAATTCCAGAAAACAGAAGGTGGAAATACATTATTTATACAAGATACTTTGAATGAAACCTGATTGCAATAATATTCAGAAACTTCAAAGCTAAAATCAGCAGAGGGTGGAAAATAAGGGACATTATGATAAGGTGTTTCAAACAACAGCCGTTCTGCAAGTGGAATAGAATCACCTGCAAGAATAGTGTTATACATTAAATTCTGATCGTGTGCAACTCCTGGAACCTCACCATATTGCCATTTTAATGTGGTTCCTCTGTTAACTGCATCTGTATCTGAAAAAGCATAAAAATTAATTGCACGTTCATAACGATTGTTTCCCTGTGCTAACACACAGGTTGCAAATGGAGAATCAACTGTATCCGCTGTTCCTATAAGAACTGCATAATTTTCATTATAATATTGCATAATATGTTCATCACAAGCAAAAGGTAAATTAATTATAAAATTCGGATCAGGATTACAAGTTGGCGTCATATAAATTCCCCATTTCAAACCACAATTATAAAACATATCTTCACCATTAAGAGTTTCTGTACAGAAAGTATAAAAGTAAGGATTAGTAGAAACTGCCATGACAATTGGAATAGAATCCTTTTCGCCTTGTCTTATTAGCATATATCGTGTTACGAATTGCCCACCAGCAGAAAAACCTATTAAATAAGCAGGTATAGAATCACGTTCTTCTCTGCATAAAATATGCCTGTATATTTTACTAAGAACTTTTGTGTACCACCAAAAACAATTATTACTTGTATCAGGATTATTAATATCTGTACCAGATGGCCAATTTGAATGCATTGTAGGTGATACAATTAATGCTTTTCTTCTGTCAGCAATGTTTTTTAAATCTGGTATTTCACTATAACCATTCCCACCTTGACCGTGTATCCCCAATAATATAGGGCTATTTATTGAATCATAATTTAATGGTTTATAATAATAAAGATAATGTATTTCCCCTGTATATACCACAACAGAATCCTGTGACTCACCATAAGGTATATATTGAGAATATAAACAATTAAATGATAGAAATATAGTTAATATTAAAATAAGTTTTTTCATACCTTTATATATTTTATTTAATATTAACTATTTTTATTATTTTATTTTCTTTAGAAGTATTTAATACAGCATAATAAATACCTTTGGTTTTTGTATAAAAATCCAATTTATATTGTTTATTTGTTTCTGCTATACCATTAAATAAAGTTTCTGTATATTGACCAAGATAATTATATATTTTTATACTTGTTTTACCAGTTTCCGGAATATAAAATATTATTGTTGTTGATTTTTTAAACGGATTAGGATAAGCTTCTAATATGGCTGATTTAATTGTTTCATTATTATAGAAAAGCATTTTTTTTGTAAATAAGCAGGGACCAACACAATCTCCAAGTGCAAGATGTGCAGGTAAAGCATTTATACTTATACATATTGTATGGGCATTTTCAGGATTGCCGGGAGGAATATGGCATACCAATACTTTATTTTTGCCACAATATACATTAATAATATTTATTGTTTTTGTTACAGATGAAATACATCCATATCTGTTAACAGTTAAGACAACTTCATGTGCTCCTGTATTGTCAAACAATATTCCTGCAGGATTTTCATCTGTTGATGCAGAAGGTGTGGCATCTGGTCCAAAATACCATTCAAATGTTACGCCATCTGATGTTCCGCCTGTATAAGTAAAATCATAAATCTGTTCAAAAGAAGTGCAGGAATGTTTTGTTTCAAAATCTGCTATGGGATATGGATTGTCATATAAAGTATTTAAAGTAGTATTTGTAAGCACTACATCATTCCTGTCAAAATATATTCCTGCCTGATTGGTAATTTTTGTGCCATCCAAAAGATTTATCAACGCTTTAACTTCTTTATTTTTTGATATATCTGTCATTTACTTATTTTAAATATTTATTTGTAAATTCAATTAGTAAGTGCAACAAAATTAATTAAAGATAATGAGAAAATCTTATATTGCTTTTATTTAATAATTACCATTTTTTTTGTAATTTGTCTGTTATCTGTTTTTAATGTAATAAAATAAGTACCTGCTGACAATTTTTTTGTGTCAAACTCAATTTTATATACCTGACCTGCATTAGCAGTTTTATCAAATAAAGTTGCAACATATTCTCCCATATAATTATAAACTTTTAATTTTACATGGTTATTTTCAGATAATTGGAACATTATTGTTGTTTTGTTGTTCAAAGGATTTGGAAAAACAGTAAAATATGGTTGTTTTATATTCAAATCATATATTTGATCCGGGGAACTTACTGTTATATAGTCATGTTTTACGATTTTGTTTGCACAGCCATTTTCTCCCACTGCAACTAACTGAACAGTAAAAGTGTCGGCATATAAATATGTATGAACAGGATTAATATCAGTAGAAGTTGCACTGTCTCCAAAATCCCAGTAATAATATTCTGCTCCAATACTATTATTTTGAAACTGTATAACAGGATCAGGTAAGTAAGCAATGGTTGTGTCTGCTGTAAAATCTGCTGTTGGAGCAGGTTTTGTTATTGTAACAATATCTGCACTACTGTTATTGCCAATTTCATTCCAGATATTTAATTCAACATTATAAGTGCCTGTATCCTGATAAGTATGTGTTGGTGTAATATCTGTACTTGTATTACCATCGCCAAAATTCCAGAAAACAAAAGTTGGATATTCACAGTATGTACAAAGTGCTCTAAATGAAACCTGATTGCAATAATCTTCAGAAACTTCAAAGATGAAATCAGCAGAGGGTGGAAAATGAGGAACATTATGATAGGGTGTTTCAAACAGCATTTCTTCTGCAATACTTGAAGTTGAAAATGTGTCTTCTTTTGTATGATACATTGCCCATCCATCATGCCCCACTCCGGGTATTTCGGCATACTGCCAGTTAAGCGTTGTTCCTCTTTCTATTGCATCACTGGTAGAAAAGGCATAAAAGTTTTGAGCACGTTCATACCTGTTAAGCCCTTGCAGATCATTGCACCAAGAACCATAAGCAGTATCGGCTGTTCCTATAAGTACTCCGTAATTTTCGTTATAATACATTTTAGCATATTCATCACAAATAATAGGGAAAAAAACAGTATCATAAACAATAGTATCATTGCAAATACTCCAGCTAACTTCATAAGGGTCATTGCAAATACCACATGGCCATGGCGTAGCTATCCCATTTAAAGAATCAGTATAAAAAGTATAACAAAAAGGACTTATTGATATTGCCATAACTATGGGTATGGAATCAACGACGGCTTGCCTGATAAGCATATAGCGTGTAACAAACTGCCCTCCTGCTGAAAAACCGCTTAAATAAACGGGGATGGAATCTCTGTTCTCTCTGTTCCTTATATGTTGATATATTTCTTTAAATGCTGTTGAAAGCCATATAAACTTGTTACAATAAGGACCGTAATCACTAAGATTGTATGTTTCCCTTGCATACATCCAATAATCATGCATTGTAGGAGTAATTAGCAAAGCGTTTCTTTTGTTAGCAATATCCATTACAACGTTTCTTTCTTCTGCGCCATTTCCCCCAAGCCCGTGTATGGCAAACCATAACGGGCTGGTACCTAAATCATAAGTTAAAGGCTTATGGTAATAAATATCATATTTTATACTATCGTTACCATAAACAAAAACACTATCCATTGAATCTCCGTAAGGTATAGTCTGTGCTGTGCTTAATGAAAAACTAAACAGAGAAATAAAAAAAATGCCGGATATTTTTATTAAATAATTCATTTTATTATAATTAGTTTTTTAATTTTACTATCACCTGATGTTTTCATTACTCCAAAATAAATCCCGCTATGTAATTCTTTTGTATCAAAATTTATTTTGTATAATTTGTTGGCTTCTGCATTACCATTAAATAATGTTGCTATTAACCTGCCTGAATAATTATATATTTCAAGTTTAATATTTCCTTCTTCGGGTACTGCAAAATTTATTGTTGTTGATTGTTTGAAAGGATTGGGATAAGCCCTAAAATCCAAATAACTCTCGTTAATTAACTCATTAATTCCCGTATTTGTTACCGTAATACTATCACAATAAGTATCGGTTATACAAGAATCCCCTGCTGTAAGGCAAACATAATAAGTTCCTGAAACAGCATAGGTATGTTGCGGGTTTTGCATAATAGATGTATCTCCATCTCCAAAATTCCAATGCCAGATTGAAGAATATAATGATAAATCGGAAAAATTAATTGTTAAGCCTAAATCTGCATAGCTAAAATTTGCAACAGGCAAAAAATTAGGTACGGTCTGGTATGGAGTATCAAATAATAAAGTTTCTGCAATAGTTACCGTATCTGTTGGGATGGCTTTTGTGTTATACATTGCCCATCCATCATGTGCAATTCCGGGAATCTCAACATATTGCCAATTGAGAGTTGTACCTCTTGTTACTGCATTAGTATCTGAAAAAGCATAGAAATTCTGTGCACGTTCGTAGCGATTGGTACCTTGTGGTGTCCAGCACCATCCCGTACCATAGGCAGTATCAGTAGTACCTATTAAAATTCCGTAATTTTCATTATAATACTGCAATACGTGTCCATCACAATCAAAGTCAAGAATATCTCTTACTGTCCATATAAAGTTACAACCAGAATATGCGAAACAATGTGAAATTCCACAAGGATACACCATCTCCATACTATCTAAAGAATCTGTACAAAAAGTATAAGAATATGGATTTACTGAGACTGCCATTTTTATGGGAATGGAATCCATTATTGCTTGCCTTATTAGCATATAACGTGTAACAAATTGCCCCCCTGCCGAAAATCCTGTTAAATAAACAGGTATGGTATCTCTGTTTTCTCGTAATAGTACATGTCTGTATATTTGCTTAATTATTGGAGGATACCATGTAAAATAAACACAATCATTTGTATCAATATAACTAGTTTTTCCATAATTCCAGCCATCTTTCATAGTGGGAGCTATTATCAACGCATTTTGTCTTTCTGCTATATTAGATAAAACGGTGGTTGCTTCAGCTCCTGTTCCTCCTAGACCATGTATATAGAACAATATAGGACTATTGACAGAATCATAGTTAACAGGCTTGTAATAATACAAGTCATAATCAACAGGACCGTATGTCCAATATTTGTATTCATTATAAACAGACACACTGTCTTGAGAATTTCCAAAAGGTATTACCTGCGAATATCCTGAAAAGATAAAAACACTAAGTATTATTATAAGAATAAATATTTTTTTCATACAGATTATTTTATAAGCGACAACTTAATAACTCTAATTTTATTATTAGTTTGTAACACTCCAATATAAACCCCCTGTGGCAAATCATCTGTATTAAATTCTACTTTATACTGTTTTCCTGCTACTACTGTATTATTAAAAAGTGTAGCAACTTTCTGTCCTGCATAATTATAAACCTGTAATAAGACATTATCTTCCTTAGATGTAGTAAAACTAAGTATTGTGCTATTGCTGAATGGGTTTGGATATGCTATAAAGCTTTCTTTTATTGCAATATCAACAATATTTTCATTATCATTTTTTGCATTAGCTTTCTTAATTACAGAAGCAAGGCAAGGTCCCACACAATCGCCATGTGCAAGATGTGCAGGTAAAGCATTCAGACTAATACATATTGTTTGAGGATTATCCGGATTGCCCGGAGGTATATGACATACAAGTATTTTATTATTGTTATTTCCACACCAAACATTTATCACATCAATAGTTTGAATAACAGATGAAGTGCATCCGTAACGTGTAAGAGTTAAACTTACATCTTTTAATCCTGTACTGCTGAAAATTATTCCTGCAGGGTCTTTTTCTGTAGAAAACTGAGGAGTAGCGTCTACACCAAAATCCCAGTAAAAAGTTGCATTATCGGCTGTATTACCTGTATAAAAGAAATCGTAGCTGTCTGTTAGACTTTCACATTGCCTGTTTGCTGTAAAATCGGCTACCGGATAAGGATAATCACGAACAGTATTTAAAGTTGTATTTGTAATTACCGGAGGATTATTATCAAAATAAATTGCAGCCCTGTTTGTAAGTTCTGTTCCATTTGGCAAGTTAGGTAAAGGCATTAATTCCATAACGATAAAACCTTTACTGCCTTGCGGGTCAGATAAGCTATCGGGCAGTTCAATACCCTCGAAACTAATAACAAGCTCATTACCCGGATTTATCTGCAAACCTGTAATTGTATGACTTGTATGTAAAATATTTAATGTAGAAAGAACGAAATCAGTATCAATAGTATCCTTTATAACTACATTATGTGCAGCACCTGTACCTGTGTTTTGAAAACGAATATAATAAACTATGCTTTCATCTCTGCCAATATTACCATAGGGACCGCATCCTTTGGGTGAAACTAATTTGTCATTGGGGTCGCAGGAACATGAGTCGGCATCAAACACATAATCGGTTGCAGTATCCTGCTGATTGCCTGAACATTCAGCTATAAAAGTAGCAGTTGAGAGATAACCCGGATCAATGTAGTCATTAACCATAACATAAAAACAAACTTCACAAGCATCTCCATTTTGATTCAAATAAGCTACACTTGTATCAACTTCCCATGTTGGTGGCGCATTTGAAATAAGCGTTAATCCGCAGGGATTGCTGGATTCTTCCAAAAATGACATACTTGGGTCTAAAACTACTTGTAATTGAGAACCTGGCAATATTGTAGCACTACCTGTATTTACAATTGTAACACAATACTGATGTGTATCTAACGGGCAGGGTGAACTTAAGGTCAGATCTCCTGGACAAGGTCCCTGTGCAAAAGGAGCAGAGATAATACTAACAGAATCCCCACAAACAGGTGGTCCTTTTAGTTTCAAAGCAAAATCATTACCTGAAACAATACTAGCCGATGCTACTGCAACTGTGTAAGATGTACTATCCTGGCAATCCTGAAATCCAAATAGTTCATTTGGTATAGTTGCGGGGCTAACAGTA
>CAZZDX010000064.1:0-12854 GCA_964653185.1 uncultured Bacteroidales bacterium | reverse complement strand
TTAAAAATAAATGCACTTACCAGGGGCCAGAGAAATCCTCTTCTATAATACCACATATCTCTTATATTAAGGCCAAGCCCCCATCTTTTTGCTGCTGACATATAATCTGCCTCATCCCACCAGAGTGGCTGGTCAAAAGTTTTTGAGAAAATCCATAATCTTATTATGAAAGCAATTGAGAGGATTAACAGAAATACTACATTGTGGGGATCTTTTAACCAGAATAAAACTCTGTCTTTTATTTTTTCAACCCTATTCTCAATCTCTTTTTCAGAGTTTTCCATATAGAGATAATTTTTTTCTCTTATATTATCCATACATTGCCAGAATCCATCGTGCTTAAAAGCTTTTAATTGTCTGTCATCAGCAAGTTTTTGAAGAGGTCCGAACTCAAAATCACAATTTTTATTTGATGTAAGATATGACATAATTTTCTTATTAAAAACAAAAAAACCGCCATTAATATATCCTGAATCCATTTGAGGTTTTTCTTCAAAATTTATAACATTATCTTCTTTTAATGAAATCTCTCCAAATCTTGAAGGAGGACGGACAGCAGTAATAGTTCCTATTTTATTATGCGAATTATGGAAATCAACTAATTTTTTTATGTTCACATCACTTACGCCGTCTCCATAAGTAAGATGAAAATTATCTGATTTTATATATTTTTCAATTCTTTTAATTCTTCCGCCTTTAAGAGTATCTTCTCCTGTATCAACAAATGTTATCTCCCAGTTTTTTTCTTCAGGCGAATTAAAAAATTCAGGTTCTTGTTCAGGATTTAGGTTAAGAGTAAAATCGCTGCTTGTTATTCGTAAGTTATAGAAATAATTTTTTATATAGTTTGCTTTATAACCTAAAGCAAGGACAAAATGTTTATATCCGAAATGGCTATATATTTTCATAATATGCCATAATATTGGAATTCCTCCTATTTCAATCATTGGTTTAGGTTTTCTGACTGTTTCTTCACTTAATCTTGAGCCCTTACCACCACATAATATAACAACGTCCATATCTTTTTTCATATTTTTATAATTTGTTTAAATTTTATTTTATCATTAATTAAATGTCATTCAGCTTCGCCGTCATTAATAGTCATTTGGCTTCGCTGTCATTAATAGTCATTTGTTCGTTACGCTTGTCTTTCAAATCAGTCATTTACAAAAGTAAACTCCTGATTTTCAAACTGGGCAAGCCTCAAACTCGAACATTCTGAACTAAACACTTACTTTATAGACAGATACTAACTAATGTCTGTTCATAAAGTCGTTGGTAAACTGTTAAAACGATTATTTTATATTATTGGGTCTCATTAGCCATGACTTAAATTAATTGTGCTGTTTTGGCAATATGCTTGATTTTAGGGTTGATTGACTTGATTAAGTATAAGGTTCATTTTTTTTAATATTGCCTTTTTGCTTATTTTTAATTTGTCGTATAAATAAAAAAGGAATTCATTTGGATTATTTGGACTTTCTGACAACTTTTTCAATCCTTCTATTCCATATTGATTATAAATAATTTCAACAATTAATGCCGACAAAGTATATGCTGTTGGAGAATTTGGATATTTTATTATTTTATTAAATTCTGAATCTGAAATTTTAGAAAAGTTGTTCTTAAATTCTGAAAAGAGTTGCTTATAATTTTTATCTAAACTTCCGCCAAAAAATGTTGCAAGACCTTCACTGTAAAATTTTCCTGGTTTTATATAGGGGTTAAGAATCATATGGGTTAATTCATGTGGATAAGTAAAAGTTCCTCTACCGGAAATAATCATACGTGCATCCAAAAATGCTCTACCAAAAGTAAATCCACTATAAAAAAAGTTGAACCCTAAAATATAACCTAAGCTTTGAGGTGTTCTGCAAACTATATAACTTATTGTATCATAGTTAATAGAAAATAGTTTAGCCAATGAATCAACATAAATGCATGCTTGTTCAACTTCAAAATAATTAATCTTCAAAGATGGTTCAACAACATATTTGATTTTTTTATGTGTAAATGTTTGCCAGTTTATGGTTCGTTTGTCTAACAAATTTGTAAGATACATTTTATTACCTTTATGCATTATGCCTACTTCAAGAATAGCAAATGGATTTGAATTTAATAATGCAGAGGTATCAGATGGAGTAAAACTAAAATTCCAAAAAGCTGTAGTAATATGACATAATCTGTCCTCAAAATAGACTGAAAGAATGTATGGCTTAAAGTAATTTAATAATGGTTTAACTGAATATTGAAACAAATGATCATAAAACAATACGTAATCATTTTTAAGATTAACTACTTCATCAGGATTCCAAAATGTTTTTCGGACAGAATCATTTTCTGTGTAAAGAAATTTTATCCAGAAATTAATGTATGGAGTATAAGATGGATTAGATATTGTATCAGCTAATGAATGTAAATAGAATAGAGAATTATTTTTTTTATATTCCTGACCTGATATTTGTATTGAATTTAAAAATATAATTATAAAAATATAAAAGGCAGGTATTTTCATAAGCTATCATTTTTAGATTTTAAGAAAGAAATGGACTTGGGTGGTTCTAATGTTAGAATTGAAGGAATATGTTCATCCAAAAAAATATTCAATAATCCGTAACCTATTCCTGAAGTACCTAATAATAAACCATTTAAACTATATTTCCCATTTGTAAAGCCAGTTCTCCATTTTAATTCTTTATTATTTTCTTCTATCTCACAGAATATTCTGTTTTTAACCAGATTTTTAAGTTCAGGTTTGTTTATAAAATTACTTATGGCAATTACAGCTTCTGCATTTCCTATCATCCCATGGCAAAGACAGTGTAGCGAATTAAAACCTTCTTTAATAATAAGAGAACCTATTTTTCCCCAATTGATAAAATCAAAGTCCAGATTCAAAAATTGTTTTGAAGTCAAATAAGAAAGAGCAATACCAGACGCACCGTGACACCATGAAGGAGCGACTGCTCTCTTATCCTGATAACGAAAGTCCTGCCAGTTTTGAATAGAATCAGAAAATTTACAATGATTATAATTAATTATTTTTTTGTAACTATTCACCCGCAAAATTACAACAGTTTTTTAATAAAAAAAATTTTTTAACATTTTTTTTTGTAAAAAGTTATAAACATCTGATTGTTAATAAATTAAATGTGTATATAGTTGAACTAACAAAAATAATATTGATTTTGTCTATCATGCTTTTGCCAATACCTAAACTCATCACGAAAAGAACTGATAAATATCGGGGCTCACTGTCATTAATAGTCATTTGACTTTTGTCTTGTTATTCTTTGATCTTTTGTTTTTGGTCGTGGATGCTTCATTTAATCGTGAAATTTTTTTGCTTTATATAAAAAATTTTCTTTGCCTGATATAATTCTTTTGCATAAAGCAATAAAAAAGCCAAATCCATATCCAAATAATTGTATAAAACTTGTTATAACAGACAATAACGCTATTTTTAAATTTTTATTTTTTATAAACGAATCTATAAAAATAGTAAATATATACAATAAAATCGGGATTAAAAACAAATAATGGATAAATATTGCTAATAAAATTAAAATTATATTTCCAAACACAAACAATGTTGGAAATATAAAAAATATTTTAAATGTCTCGGGATAGAGTAAAGATATTGGATATCTTACAAATCCGAATTTATATATTTGTCTGAAATATTTTTTAAGATTAGTTTTTCTTTTATGAAACACGAAAGCATCTTTTATTAATTTTGTTTTAAATCCTTTTTTAACAATTTCAATACTTAATATCATATCTTCGCCTGGGTTCATAGCTATTTCAGGAAAGCCATCAGTAGTTTCAAATACTTTTTTTGAAAATCCCATATTAAAACTTCTTGGATAAAATTTATCTATTTTTTTTTCTCCGCCTCTTATGCCACCTGTTGTAAAAAAGGAAGTCATAGAATAGCTTACGGCTTTCTGCATTGTTGAAAATGATTGATGGGCTTTGTCTGGTCCGCCATAAGCATGAACAAAATTATTGCTTAACTCATTATTTATCAGTTCCATATAATGATTAGGAATTATACAATCAGAGTCAAAAAAGATAAAATAATCTCCTGAGCAATGAGTGATACCATAGTTTCTGCGAAAGCTGACACCTGTGTTTTGTTTATAAAAATATTTGATATTAAGTTTCTCAGAAAAGGACTGGACAACTTTATCACTTCTGTCTTTATCGCCATCTTCAACAATTACCACTTCAAAATCTTTGTAAGTTTGAAGTGATAAACTTTCAAGATATTCTCTTACTTGATTTGAGCAATTATATACAGGAGTGATAATTGAAAATTTCATGTGCTTATATTTTCGTAATTAGTTGATATTTAAGCAGTTACAAATTTAAGATTTAAGGTTCAATTTTTATTTTTTTACTCACCCCTAAGCCCCTCTCTACTAGTAGAGAGGGGAACCAAAAGGGGTGAGTAAAAATATTGAGCAATTTTTTGTTCTATATTTTAAATTTCAAGTTTCAAATTTTAAACCGTTGGTCTTACGACCTACGGCTTTCATCTGCCTTAGGCGGAGCCATGGGTGTTTCATATGTTTGTTTTCTTTTGTATTACATTATTAGTAGAGACGAGGCATGCCTCGTCTCTACTAATAAACATCAAACAATTTAGCCCCTGTGAAATATTTTGCTTCGCAGAATTTTACGGGGCAGGCAATTTAGCAACATTTTTTGCATAGATATACAACTTCATTATTAAATATGCTATATCTATCAACTAATTCTTTACCTATTTCTTGTGCATATTTTTCTTCTGCTACAGTAAATCCTGAGTTTCTAAGTATATCAGCATAATCCAGTCCATACAATCTAAGATGGTCTTTTTGCCAAAATAATCTTTCTCTCTCTTTAGGGTCAGTAACTGTTGGGTCTTCAAAAGTTTTTTTTTTGTTTATATCAATAGGCACTTGCAACAGAGCAAATCCATCTTTTTTTAAAATTCTAAATATTTCAGACATAGCTTTTTTGTCATTTTTAACATGTTCTAATACATGATTACAAATCACTACATCAAAACTATTATCATCAAAAGGGATATTTTGTATATCTAATTTAATATCTGCAATGGGAGAACCTAAATCTGCTGTTGTATAGACAAGATTTTTCATTTTTCTAAACTTTTTATAAACAGGTTGCTCTGGTGCTACATGTAATACTTTAAGATTTTCAGTAAAAAAGTTTGTTTTGTTTTTCAGAAAAAGCCAAAGTAATCTGTGTCGTTCAAGAGATAAACATTTAGGGCAGAGAGCATTACTTCGTCCTCTGATACCATAAGGTAAGAATTTTTTAAAATGTCCTTCACATACAGGACATTCTACATTATTACCAATATAAAATACACGAATCAATCTGCTAAACAAAAAACTAAATCTGATAAGGTATTTTCTTGGTATGTTTCTAACTAAGAAGCTGATAATCTTTCCCATAATGGATTATTTATTATCTATTCCTATTTTATCTTCTACTGAATATTTACTCTTATCATGCGAATTTTTTGAGAACATCTCAGCTAGGAAGCCTACAAGGAATAATTGTGTGCCTATTATCATTGCTACTAAGGCAATATAAAAATAAGGGCTATCAGTTACAAGTTTTGCTTCAATATTATGACTTATACAATATAATTTTTGAGCGCCAAGCCAAATAGCAGATAGAAATCCTATAACAAACATTAATGTTCCTATTGTTCCAAAAAAATGCATTGGCTTTCTTCCAAATTTAGATACAAAATTGATAGATAACAGGTCTAAATATCCATTTACAAATCTTTCCATTCCAAATTTTGTAGAGCCATATTTTCGTTTTTTATGCTGAACAATTTTTTCACCTATTTTTGTAAAACCTGCCCATTTAGCAATAATAGGTATATATCTGTGCATTTCTCCATAAACTTCTATATTTTTAACAACTTCATTTTTATATGCTTTTAATCCACAATTAAAGTCATGAAGTTTTATTCCTGACATTCTTCTTGATGTCCAGTTAAAAAATTTTGATGGTATTGTTTTATTGATAGAGTCATAACGTTTCTTTTTCCAACCAGACACCAAATCATATCCCTGATTTTTAATCATTTCATATAATCCCGGTATTTCATCGGGACTATCCTGTAAGTCAGCATCCATAGTAATTACTACATCACCTTGTGAATACTCAAATCCTTTATTTAGGGCAGCTGACTTTCCATAGTTTCTTCTAAATTTAATTCCTTTAATATTACTATTATTTGCAGTAATATTTTCTATTTCTTTCCATGAATTGTCATTACTTCCATCATCAACTAATAATATTTCGTAAGAAAGATTATTAGATTTCACTACTTTAACAATCCAGTCAGTTAATTCTCTTAAAGATTCTTCTTCGTTAAACAAAGGAATTACAACAGAAATATCCATTAGTTTTAATTTTAAGTTATTCAGATGTATTTTTAACCTAAATGATTAATAAATTAAATATATATGTTATTATCATTAGCCCCGTCTTAAAAGGCAGGATTAATAATATACTCATAGTAATCAGATTTACGAATTTTTTTTAGTAATTTATATATTTTTCAGTTGTCCATAAACAAGTCGGCAATATGCAGTTGGCAGTCGGCAAATGGAATATTCCGTATTTATAGAAAAAGAAAAACTGATGACTGCTGACTGGAGACTGTGGACTTGTATAATTTTTGCATTCCTGTTTGCGATTAGTATATATATTTCCTAAAAATTTATAAATTAATCATGTTAATCAATCACTTCTATATTATCATTTTTTAAAGGATTATTTTCTTTTTTCAAAAACAGAGAAACAATAAGAGAGAATATAAATCCCCAAAAAGTAACAGAAAAAATTGTGCCTATTGATAGCATAAAAGGAGTTGTAAATTTTTTAGTCATTTCTAAGGCAATATCAAATTGCTCATCATCTAAACCGGTTTCAATCATTTTTTCTTCAGATAGCTCAATAATTTTACTTATTGCTTCGGTATCAATAATAGTATAAAATAAATAATAATAAACAGCTAAAATAACAGATGTAATAAAAACTATAAGAGTTCCAAGTCCTAATGCTTTGCTGTAGGATATTATTCTATCATTAACTTTGTCTCTGTATTTTTTAATTCCAATAACAATTCCGACTATAATAATTATTAAGCTTAAATTATGAACAATAGTAGAATCTTTAAGATGTGTGATCCATAATATAATATCAAATAAAATTAATATAAGTCCGAGCATCAAACCATAATAAAGGGCTGTTTTATAAAAAGGCGCTTTGTCTTTGTTCATAATATATTTTAATTTTAATTTTGTTTAGACCGAATTTATTAATTAAAATTATTTTAGCAAAAATAATAAATTTAAACATAATTTGTTAAAAATAAAATAAAATTCATTGTTTAATATAAATTTATATTTATTTTTGCAAAAGGGTAAGTCTTATACGACTGGCTCCTGTTTAATTCCCCCAGGTCTGGAAGGAAGCAAGGGTAAAATGGTTGTAGCGGTGCGATATAAGTAACTTACCCTTTTTTATAAATTTATGGCTTTGTTAATTAAGTATAGAGAAATCATTTATGAATAATAGATGAACTGATATATTAATACTTTGTTGAAAAGATTAAAAAATTGAAATAATTGGGAAAATTATGGATAAGGGCTTAAAAAAAATCTTTACAATCTTTACAATTATTTTAATTATTCAACAATACTAAATTATAAACATAAAACTTTTTATAATGTTATTAAAAATACATCCGAAAGACCCAGAGCCACGTCATATAGAAACTGTTATAGAGTGTTTAAAAGACGGAGGGATAATCATATATCCAACTGATACTGTATATGGATTAGGTTGTGATATTTTTAAACATAAGGCAGTAGAAAAAATTGCTCAAATTAAAGGTATAAAGGTCTCAAAAGCAAACTTTTCATTTATATGTTATGATTTAAGCAATTTATCTGATTATACAAAGCAGCTTAGTAAATCAACTTACAAATTAATGAAAAAAGCACTACCAGGACCATTTACCTTTATACTTAATGCAAATAATAAAGTGCCTAAACTGTTTCAGAGCCAAAAAAAATCAGTAGGAATACGTATTCCTGATAATAATATTGCATTAAAAATTGTTAAAGAACTGGGAAACCCAATAATGTCAACATCAATATATGATGAAGATAAAGTTATAGAATATACAACAGACCCTGAATTGATTTATGAAAGATATAAAGATATTGTAGATATTGTTATTAATGGTGGATATGGTGGCAATGAAGCTTCATCAGTTGTTGACTGCAGAGATGATAAATTTACAGTTATAAGAGAAGGCAAAGGTATTATTGATGCTTATATGTCTTTGATATATTAAAAAACTTTACTTATGCATCAGTCAATTGACTGAGATATTCGTTTCCCATCTGTATAATACCAATTTAATATATTTTTAGTCGGACAACAGAAATATTTTTTATATTTTTATTTTATAGAATAGTATTTTGGGGATAGAATCATATATTATTATGAAAATTCTTTATATAATACCAAATTTAAGAAAGGGCGGTGCAGAACGACTTGTCTTGAATATTTGCAATGAATTGCAAAAAAGACAAGATATAAAAGTTAAGTTAATTACTTTTTCAGATATTAATGAGTATCAATTTTTAACTAAAAATATTGAATGGGAAGTGGTTCCATCAAAAGTAGTCCCTTCTATCACAGGCAAACCTGTAATTGAGATAGATAATTACATAAAAGCAGTAAAAAACTTTAAACCAGATATTATACATTCCAATTTGTTTGAAGCTGAGATTACAAGCCGTAAACATATTTTTTCAGATGTTGCTTATGTTACTCATCTTCATGATAATATGAAACAATTTAGAAATTTTTCTTTAAAAATCATTTTAAAAAAAGAAAGATTTACTGACTTTTATGAAAAAAAACTCATTATTTCTAAATACAAGCAATGCAAAAATAATTTTATTGCTGTTTCAAAAGATACTTATGATTATTTTAAACAAACTTTGCCAAAAAATTTATATAATAATATAGTATTAATACCTAATGCTATTGACTTTAACAGATTTTATACGGATATGGCAAATAGAAAATCTGATTATAAATCAGAAAAAATTAAGTTAATAACAGTTGGAACACTTGTAAAGAAAAAAAATCAAATATTCTTAATAGATGTAATAAAATATTTAACAAAAAAAGGTTATAATGTTTGTTTGGATATTTTAGGAGAAGGCAATGAACGAAAAGCAATTGAATCAAAAATTAATTCCGAGACATTACAGGATAAAATTATTTTAAGAGGAAAAGTTGAAAAAGTAGAAGATTATCTATGGGAATCGGATATTTATGTTCACTCAGCTGTTTCAGAATCTTTTGGGCTTACAACACTTGAAGCAATGGCATCTGGACTGCCATGCATATCTCTTGATGCCAAAGGGAACAGAGATATTGTTATTAACAACTATAATGGCTATCTTATAGCAAAACATGATTATAAGGAATTTGCTGAAAAAATTATAAGATTAATTGAAAATAAACAATTATACCAACAAATATCTGATAATGCTGTAAATACTGCCAAAAAATATGATATTAAGGAATATGCTGATAAACTTTTGGAATATTATTATGAGATATTAAGGAAATGACAGAAAAACCTTAAAATTGTATAGATATTTTATATTTGGAATATAGGAACGTATATCTACTGCAACTCTAATATCTGTTCTACAAACTCGGTATAATTTTTTTCAGCATTATATTTTTTATTCCATGTATTATAAGCATTTTGTTTGTATTCCAAGATCTGTTTTTGTGTAAGATTGTCAAATTTAACAATTGCATCTGCAACTTCCTGTGCCGTAGGATTAGGAGGCAAAAGTATGCCATTATCATTATTTACTATTTCGGAATTTCCTCCAACATCAGTAGCTATTACAGGTATTCCAAATGACATTGCTTCCATAATGCTGACAGGAATACCTTCTGAAGAACTTACATTAATTGATAAATCAATATTTTGATTAAGTAAATCATATATATCTTCTTTATTTTTAGTTCCTAAAAAATGATAAACAATATTGGTTTTGCCTTTAATTTTTTTTAAAGCATAACTTTTTACTAAATCAAAATCAACGCCTCCGCCTATATGATACCATTTAACAGAAACATCTTTGATTAATGATAATGCTTCAATTAACAGATTTATTCTTTTTATCTTTGTTATAAAAAAGATACTTACAATTTTTATACAGTTTTTATTTTTCTCAAAATTTTTTAATGCAACAGCTTTTGTCCCTAATCTGTTTATTGCTATTTTAGAAGATAAATGTTGAAAATCCTCTTCAGTGGAAGATATTTTTTTTAATATATAATCTTTACCATTTTTAGAGATAGAAAATATTTTATCTAAATTTTTTAAAATAAAACTTCTTAAAGGTAAATAATTATATTTTGCTCTTTCAAAATAAATATCCCATCCGTGAGCTCTTGTAAATGCCTTGATTTGTGGATGCTTTATTTTTAATTTTGCAATACTGTATGCATTATCAGTACACCAGTATGAATAAAGATAACATTTATCCAAATCATCACATTTGTTTAAAATTATATTCTCTAATCTACGGGATAACCTGTCGCCATTTAATAATGAAATCAATAAGGTCTTAATGATGCCAAAACTTATCTTTTGTTTATAAACAGTTTTAATAATATGAATTTCTTGTTTAAAGACAGGACTAAAAAATAAATATTTTAAGCTAAATAATTTTCTAAAAAAATTTAATGATTGATTTAGTATTATAACCTCTGAATTTTTTGGCAAATAAAATTTAATATTTTTTATCGTATTATCTGATTCTGTATTAATAAAATAAATTTTATAGAATTTTTCAGATAAAAAAGGTAACTCATTTTCAATAAAAGATTCTCCAAAATCATAAGGATATTTATAGGTAATTATAAATAGTATCTTTTTATTATTTGTGTTTTGCATATAAATATCAAAATTTATTTTTTTAGATAAAAAAAAAGGAGAAGATAATTATAACTTACCTTCTCCTTTTGATAACACTTATATTTAAACAAAAAAATATTTTAATGTTTAAAACTATCTTTTATGTAATTTTTCGTCAGAAACAGAAAGTTTTTTTCTTCCTTTGGCTCTACGTGCAGACAATATTTTACGTCCTGATACTGTTGCCATTCTCTCTCTAAAGCCGTGTTTATTTCTTCGTTTTCTTGTTGATGGTTGAAAAGTTCGTTTCATATTCTGTATTTTTTTAAAATTGCAAAGATATTAAATTTTTTATATTACAAACTAAATTAATTTATTATTGTTAAATAATTGTAAAGATTGAAAAAATTGGATTTTTTTTTAAAAGCCCTTATCTATCAATACTTTATTTTTTAGGTATTTCTTTAAGTAGTTGTGTTAGAAACTTCCAAAATTTATCAACAGATTCAATATTTACTTTTTCGTCAGGTGAATGAGGATAACAAATTGTAGGACCAAATGAAATCATATCCCAGTTAGGATAAGTTCCTCCTAATAATCCACATTCTAATCCTGCATGTATAGCTTTTATATCAGGAATTTTTCCAAACATATTATTATAAACTTCTTTTGATTGTGTTAAGATAGATGAATTGACATTTGGTTTCCATCCCGGGTATGTGCCTGAGAAGTCCACTTCTGCACCTGCTAATTCAAATATGCTTCCCATCATTTCAACTAAATCTTCTTTTGCTGTATCAACAGAACTACGTAATAAACATTGAACTGCTATTTCTCCATTATCTGACTTTACAAGTGCTAAACTAGTAGATGTCTCAACTAATCCTGGCATAGTATCACTCATACGAATCACGCCATTAGGGCAACCATAAACAGCATTTATCATATTATTTTGTGTCTTCTCATCAATTAAAGAAGCAGGCATATCAGTAGATTGTACTTTAAAGCTCAAATTAGGTTCAACAACAGAGAGTTCTTTTTTAAATATATTTTCAAATTCTAATACTTTATCAACAAAATTTTTTTCATTTTCCTTAGGGATAGTAACAATAGCAAAAGCTTCGCGGGGTATAGCATTGCGTAAACTTCCACCTTCAATACTTGATAGACGTAAGCCATAATTTTTTACAGCATATTTTAAGAAACGAATTAAAATTTTATTTGAGTTTCCTCTTTCAAGTTTAATATCTACACCTGAATGTCCACCTTTTAATCCTGCGACAGATATCTTAAATGCTTTTACGTCAGAAGGGACATTGGTTTCCGAATAGTTAAATTTCATATTTGCATTTGTTCCGCCTGCACATCCAACATATAATTCTCCTTCATCTTCCGAGTCAAGATTTATTAATATATCAGCATCAATTAAGTTTGGTTTTAATCCAAAAGCGCCGGTCATACCTGTTTCTTCGTCAATAGTAAACAGTCCTATTATAGGACCATGTTTTAGTTCTTTTGATTCTAAAACTGACATAGTTGCTGCATCGCCGATTCCATTATCATTAAAATCCTCTTGATCTGTATTATAATCCATTAAACAATTATCATTGCCGTCTGTAATTCCGTCTCCGTCATAGTCGTCAGTTCCCACAATATAATCTGAAAAATGATCAGTTTCTAATTCGCAAAAAATACCAGAAGAACAATCAATTTCTACGTCATCCTGCTTTTGAATTTCCCAAGTATCCCCTTTCTTTAAAAATACAGCAATATCGTCTTGGGGTTGATTATCATAACTCTTGGTATAAGGAATGTGAATAGTGACTAAACTATTAAAATTATTTACGGTTCC
>CAZZDX010000063.1:4986-12865 GCA_964653185.1 uncultured Bacteroidales bacterium | reverse complement strand
AAAAAAATATATTCGGCAGAACGTTTTAAAATTAGTCGTATTTGAGCAAAAATACCCTGCTGAGCGGAGTTTGTAACTCCGCTCTAAATATATTGCAATTTGCAAATTGCATTATTTAATTCTTTCTATTGTTCCTGTTAATTCAATAATTTCTATTGGCTATGGTTTAAATACTCTGTGGGTTTAACAATATCTCGTACTCTGCCTCAATATTTCTAAATTTCATATGTCCAGTTGAATCAAGAGCACTGTTAATCATTTTTGTGATAATTTCCGTATCTTTATACTTTTCCTTAAATCTAAACCAGTTTAAATAACCCTGTAAATATTTTGTTGCAACTCCGTGCATTTTTCTATCGATCCATGTTTTTAGACGACTGTCAGCAGAATTAACATGCTGGATATGATAAGTTTTCCGTTTTACATGTTGTTTCAAATCGGCTCGCAATACATGATGTTCAAGATTGTTATCTATTACAAAGCCCTTATAACTTACATGTCCGTCAGTACAGAGAACAGTTTGTTCACTTATTTTTTCTCCGATAGCCATTGCAATATCTTTTTTGGTTATCCGTCCTAAACAAGCTACTCTCATATCAATGTTTTTTGCCCTGTCCATTGTTACGATTGTGGCTACATGCTCATTATTAACGCCACGGGATTTTGCCTTTTTACCCCGTTTTCTAGGTTTTTGCAGTAGGTTCTTTGAGCCCTTCTGTGAGTGCAAAAAAAAAGTTTCATCACTTTCTGTTATACCTTCAAACTTACTTTTCTCAATACCGCTTAAAGAGGATGCTATTTTATGCCTCCAATCAAAGGCAGTCTTCTTATTTATTTTTAATTTGTCTTTTGTTTTATCCAGGATTAACCCTTCACGCATAAGTTTCAAATACGGAACAAGAAGTTCTTTCTTATTTATCTTGGCAAGCCATGTTCCTGAAAAAGAATTAAAACTACGTTTGCAGGATTTACAACGATATCTCTGTACGCCAGACTTTTCACGTCCATCCCTTGTTATATTTTATTGAATTACAATGAGGGCAACTACCTTGCTTATTGTTCAATTGCTCCTCCCTGATGCTCAATAAATTAAATTCTGATTGATTACTTATCATTGTAAGGTCTTCTAACAATGCCTTTTGAGTGCCTTTCTCTAATCTTGCAAAATAGGACTTTAATGATGAGGTATCCATAATTATTTTTTTTGCGAAAGTACAATTATTTTCTCAGAATACCTAAACCATAGCCTTTCTATTACATTACTCAATCCTGCATAATTTCTTGCACTGCTACACAAATAATCTTCAGCACATTCTTGATATCCTGTTGGCAATTTAAAAATATTTTTATAAAAGTATAAAAAATTAAATATAATAATAATCAAGAGATTGTTTTTTATTTGAAGCGGAGTTACAAACTCCGCTTAGCAAGGTCTATAAAAAATAATCAGGAATTTCGTTTCTAATCTCTTTCGATACTAATTCAATCAATTCAGCACAGTTTAAAACAAATTTATCATCTACCTCAATTAATGTAGAAATTTCTGAAACATCTCCTTCATAAAAGAAATTCTCTTCTGGTAATTTTATCCTAAAGGGTAATGATCCAGATTTAGCAACCAGCGCATCATAACTCCTCCCTCGTCCATGTTTAAGTACATTAATAGCACAAACAAAATCATCAAAACGACCATGGAGTTCAACTTTTCCTTTTTGAATGAGTACTTTTTTTGCCTCTTCGAATCCATTACGACATGACAATCCCTCTTGCAATATTGAATCGAAAAATGAAAACATCCCAATAGCTAGAATTACTTTTTGTAATTGAATCATTTGAAGATTCTTAACAGCAATAGTTGAACCGCTTGTTTGGAGTTCTTCTATTACTTTTGAATTCACTTCTTCCAATGCATTCAGAGTAAATGAAGTTCCTCTGTATACTAAGTCGTCAAAACTGTGCATATTTTTCTTTTAATAACCCATAACGTAATAGTGTTTTAAGCGAAATTCAAAAATACGTAAAAATATTGATATAAATCAAATAATTATAAAAAAAATATAATTTTGATTAAAGGAAATAATCTGAATTTTGTTTAAAACTAAGTTGGACTGAACCGCTGATGGTAAAATCTATGGGTATTCTATAAATCGCTTTTATGTTTGGAGTTGGATTTTTTAACATTCTTTTCAAAAATTTTGTTACTATCATAATAAAATTAGATAAAATATAAATGCCGTAGGATAATATCCAACGGTATAAACAATTTGTTTAAAATTTGACATACCTCTCCCATTACGATTAATACAACCGTTTTATAAAGAAGTATTTCAAAGAACATTTTTTTACTCATCATCACCCTCTTTAAGTAGTGATTTGTCTGATTTTATTTCACTTAAAGCAGTTTTAGCATTTAATGAGCTTATTACTTTTTTACCTGTTTTTGCTTCCAACTCTTTACGGGCAACTTTAGCAACATTACCGCCTTGCTTGGCTACTTTTTTACTCTCATCAAATGTTTTAGGTTCTACTACTTCTGATATATCTTTTGTTGAAGCTTCGCAAGCATATTTAAAATAAGTTCAGTATTTGTCATATTATCCCGTAAATTTTCTTTTTTTAATCCCTTAAGGATTTTATACTCCTTTGTTGTTTTATCTGTCCATGCTTTGGTAATGATATTGGTAAGAGTTGCAAACTGTATTCCCTCTTTCAATCCTCTTTTTTTCCATTCGTCTGTTAGTTCTTTTCGTATTTCAATACTTTTAATTCTTTGGTTTATCCAATTCTCGGAATAACCCAATTCTAAATATTGCTTTAATGCTCTGTCTATAGAAATTTCCGGGTCTTGCATTTCGTCTAATCGTTCTGAAGCAATTTGTGCCAACCACAATTTAAAAGGCTCTGCTTTTGGTGATGGAATGGATTGTATAAGCCTGAAAAGCTGTTCTGTATCAGCTACATCTGTTTTTCTCATTTTCCCATCAGTAGCCGGCATTTTCAAACCGTTACAATTTGTAACGGTTTCATTTCCTTCTTCTAAAAGTCTCTTTTTTAAAACTCTCCAATAAACTTGTGGATTTGTACTTTCAGTTAAAACCGCAATGACATCAACAATAGAGATATACCACTTTTCAGCATCACTGTCCCAAAGTGTTCTTATCTTACTGTCTTCATATAATTTTATTTCATTTTTTTTCATAATTCGTAACCCATTTTTTCAATTCTCCATTATCAGTAACGAAGTTGTTCTCTTTCTTGATCTGTTTTTCTAAATTATCGTATAGTTTCATTTTATAATCCTTTATCAATATTTTAATTTTGCAAGATACAATTTTCTTTGTGTAGAGTTGGCAAAAAAATAGCTCTTTTGGTTTTTTAAGTTAGTTTTAAGGGCAGGCAAAAAACCAAATGTGCTATTTGTTCGCTGGCTTTTTGTTATTTTAGCACTTCTTTAATTAACAGCACAATCTTTTTTTAGCATTGGGCACAACGGCAGTTTGTTTAAAAATTCAAAATTATTAAATTTTTTATAAAAACATTATATCATATTATATTGATAATCAATGATTTATATTTTTTACAAATATAGTATTTATTGTTTTACAAAAAAAAAATTGCAAAGAATTTTAAATTATAATTCCAAATCATCAAACGGACTTTTTACCCTATTAGAAAGCTCTATTTCTTATAGGTATGATAAGTCCTCCGAGTAATTTTTTTAGAAAGGATAGGATTTAAAGATAGGTTCTTTCTAACAGGGTAAACGTTTTTTATACTTTTTGTACTTACGTGTGTATATATCTCTGTTTTTTTACTGCTTTTGTGTCCTAAAAGTTCCTGTATCATCCTAATATCATATCCTACTTCATGTTTATCCTGAAGGTCTTTATTTTGAAATATCAATAATAGAGTGGATTGAGAAATTTTATTACAAAAACTTATTTAAGTTTCTGGTTTATTTCCTTTAACTTATCATATTGTTTTGTCCTTGCATATAATTGCTTAAGAGATATCAGAGTGTTTCTGTCATCAGGGTTTAATTCCAGGGATTTTTCTAAATAAGGCAAAGATTTTTTAAAATAGTTATCTGCTTTTTCTTTCTCTATTGGATAATTAGGGTCATCAAAAGGTAATTTATTAGCTATTTGAATAATTTTAACTCCCTGATTAAAATATAATGCTCCGAGATTATATATAGCATCAAAATAATCGTCTTTTTTATCTATAGCATTTTTATAAGCTTGTTCAGCTTGTTCAAATGCAATTTGTCTTTCTTTTTCTGTTTTAGTTGTGTCATTATATAGATCATTATAATTAGCGCCTATAGCAAAATACAGATTTGCATTGTCAGGTGCTTTTTCTATTGCCAGTTTTAAGCTTTCCTGTGCTTTTTCCGTTTGTCCTGATGCCAGATATATATTTGTTTCAGATATTATAAGGTTTAAATTACCCGGTAATATTTCACGACCTTTTTGAATGATTTTCAAAGCTTTTGCAGTATCTTTTTCGTTTTTATAAATATTTGATAATGAGACATATACAGAAGGTTGTTTAAAGTTTTGCTTTACAAGATCAAGGTAATATTTTTTTGCTTTTTCGGGTTGTTTTGATAATTCGGCACATATAGCAACATTATAAGTAGCAAGAGTATCAACTTTACCAAAAATTTTATTTATTTTAACTGTCTTTTCAAATGAATTAATAGCTTCTTTATGTAATTTTTGGTTGTATTGTTTAACACCTTTATTGTAGAATTGTTCTCCGCATATAAATAATTTAAACATACACAAGTTATAATATTCTTTATCTTTGTCAAGAGATATAGTTTTTTGCATAGCATCATAAGCATCGTTTAGTAATTCGGTATTATCACCAATTGTTTTATAGATTCCTCCCTCAGGTTCATCCCATGAAGATAGTTTACCATTATCGTCAAAATACAGATAAAGTTCATAATCATAAGCCCATCTTTCTAACTTATTTTTACTTGGCTTTGCATTTCTTTCAGAATTTGGGACACTAAGAACTTTTATTTTTTTTACTTCTTCTTTAGACATACCTTTTTTTAAGTCCACTGTCATTTGGTTTATGAGATAAATATCAAGATATATATTACCTTTATAAAACCATGTTTTGGCATCTGATTTAGTGTCTTCATGAACACAAGCAGGGTCTATAGCTTCTTTTGCTTTATCAAGTTGCTTGTTGTTATAGTAGTTAAAAGCACTTTGAACTTTTAAATTTTGAGCATTTGTTAATGCTATAGAGGAAATCATTATTAATAATATTGTTATTTTTTTCATTTATTTATATTTTTATAATCAGTTTACCCGGTTAGATATTTTGTTTTAAGTATTATTTTCTATCAATTTATCAATTATCTAACGGGGTGAATTTTCAATTACTTCGGACTTTTAGCTATTGTATTTAGTTTTTGGTTATTATTTTTTTTTACAAAGATAAATAAAAGTTTATAATCAATATCAATCAAATTTTTTGCCAATTTTTTATTAATTTGATTTTTTTTAGTTAAAACATTGATTTTCAATATTTTATTTATTTGATAATGCTCTTTTGTTTAGCAACAATAAATATATGAGACAAAAAATTATTTATTAATAATTTTTATTTCAGAAGTTAGTTCCATAGCTTTATTATACGTAGCACTTACGCCACAATATCTATCATGAGAGATATCTACTGCTTTTTTTAATTTATCATAAGGTAATTTTTTACCTGTAAATTCATAAATTAAGTGCATTTTATAATAATGTTTTGGATGTTCTTCTGTTAATTCACCTTCAATTTTAACATTAAAATTATCAACTTCAACTCTCATTTTTTTTAAAATTGAGATAACATCCATACCTGTGCAACCTGCTAAAGAGAGCATCATTAAAGGTTTGGGACGAGGTCCTTTATCTTTACCACCAACTTTTTTATCAGCATCAATTATTAATTTATGACCATTTAACTCTGTTTCAAAAGTCATATCTCCTGTCCATACAACATTAATTTCGTCTTTCATCTGTTTAAATCGTTGTAATTAGTTTACCCGGTTAGATATTTTGTTTTAAGTATTATTTTCTATCAATTTATCAATTATCTAACGGGGTGAATAATTAGGCAGTTACAAGTTTTAAATTTAAAATTTATTTTTTTATACTTTTATCTTTCTCTTGTTTTCAACTCTGACAGGTTCGGCAAAATGCCGAACATTGTCAGGTTATCCGTCTTTTCATTTTTGATCGTCATTAACCATATAACAATTTAGCAACTTAATAAGTCCTCTATATTTCAATATCTTCAATGCCTTCAATAATTATTTCATCATCGCCATTTTCTTTGTTAACCTCTATTTTAGTTACGTCAGCAATTATATCATTTTCATTAAGTCTGATTACTCTAACGCCTTGAGTAGCTCTTCCCATTACTCTTAGGTCAGATACTGCCATACGTATCATTATACCCGATTTATTTATAATCATTAAATCATCTGTATCTGTAACATTTTTTATTGCTATAAGATTACCTGTTTTTTCAGTTATATTAATTGTTTTAACGCCTTTACCTCCCCTATTTGTAATTCTGTAATCCTTTATACTTGAACGTTTCCCATAGCCATTTTCTGACACCACTAATATGTCAAATTTTTCATCTTCTACGCATATCATTCCAATAACTTTATTATTTTTACCGGAAATAGTAATTCCTTTTACTCCTGCTGCGTTTCTTCCCATTGATCTAACTTTTGTTTCATTAAAACGTATAGCTTTTCCTGATTTAAGTGCAAGCAATACTTCTTTACTTCCATTGGTAAGTCGAGCCTCTAACAGGTTATCATTCTCTCTTATTGTTATAGCAATAATTCCATTTTGTCGTGGATTAGAAAATGCTTTTAAAGGTGTTTTTTTAACAATTCCTTTTTTAGTACAAAATATAATATAATGGCTGTTAAGGTATTCCTGATCATCAAAGTTTTTTACATTGATAAGTGCTTTTATATTATCATTATTTGGTATATGAATAAGGTTTTGTATAGCTCTACCTTTAGAAATTTTAGTCCCTTCAGGTATCTTAAATACTTTTAGCCAGAAACATTTCCCCTGTTCTGTAAAGAATAACAGATAGTTATGCATTGAAGATGTATATATATATTCAATAAAATCATCATCACGGGTATTAGATCCCTTTGAACCTTTGCCTCCTCTGTGTTGTGTTTTATATTCTGTTAATAATGTTCTTTTTATATAACCAAGGTGAGAAATAGTAATTACAACTTCATCATTAGGTATCATATCTTCTACACTAAAATCTTCGGCAGAATACGTAATCTCTGTTCTCCTTTCATCTCCATATTTTTCTTTTATTTCTAATAGTTCATCTATTATTATTTGCTTTTGTAACGACCTATCATCTAATATATTTTTTAGATGTTCAATCATTTTTTTTATCTCTTCATATTCATCTTTTAATTTAGCACGTTCAAGTCCTGTAAGCTTTTGCAATCTCATATCAAGAATTGCTTTGGCTTGAATTTCGGATAAATCAAATGATTGCATTAAGCCATCTTTAGCTTGTTCAGGTGTTTTTGAAGCACGAATAAGCTTAATTACTTCGTCAATATGGTCAATGGCTATAATCAAGCCCTCTAATATATGAGCTCTTTTTTCTGCCAATTTTAGTTCATATTGTGTCCGCCTTATAACAACATCAAAACGATGAGCAACAAAATGAACAATTAGGTCTTTTAAGTTAAGCAACACAGGTCTTCCATTAACAAGAGCAATGTTATTAACATTAAATGATGTTTGAAGAGCAGTTTGGTTATAAAGATTATTTATCACAACATCAGTAATAGCATCTTTTTTTAATTCAT
>CAZZDX010000063.1:0-4976 GCA_964653185.1 uncultured Bacteroidales bacterium | reverse complement strand
ATAAACGATTCTAATACCTTCCCTACCCGATTCATCACGGATATCAGAAATTCCTTCTATTTTTTTATCGTTTACAAGATCAGCAGTTTTTTTTATCATATCTGCCTTATTGACCTGATAAGGAACAGAAGTAACAATAATTCTGTCTTTGCCTTTATTATCTTCAATATCATAAGTAGCTCGCAAAACAATTCTTCCTCTGCCTGTTTCAAAAGCTTGTCTCACACCATCAAAGCCATATATTATGCCTCCTGTTGGAAAATCAGGAGCTTTAACATATTTCATTAATTCGGATATTGTAATCTCATTATTATTTATATATTCAGTAGTTCCGTTAATTATTTCAGTAAGATTATGAGGAGGCATATTTGTAGCCATACCAACAGCAATACCAGAGGCACCATTTATTAACAAATTAGGTACTCTTGCAGGCAATACAATTGGTTCTTTTAAAGAATCATCAAAATTTAGTTTAAAGTCAACAGTTTCTTTATTAATATCAGAAAGCATTTCTTCGGCAATTTTTTTTAATTTTGCTTCTGTATAACGCATTGCTGCGGGACTATCATTATCAACAGATCCAAAATTTCCTTGTCCGTCAATTAAAGGATATCTTAATGACCACTCTTGAGCCATACGAACCATTGCTTCATAGACAGAACTATCTCCGTGTGGATGATATTTTCCTAACACCTCCCCTACTATCCTTGCTGATTTCTTAAAACCACGATTAGATAAAAGTCCTAAATCATACATTGCAAATAAAATTCTGCGATGAACCGGCTTAAGTCCGTCCCTTACATCTGGTAATGCTCTTGCTACAATAACTGACATTGAATAATCAATGTAAGCTGACTTCATTTGTTTCTCAATGTTTACGCTAATAATATTTTCTTCTAACATTTTTATTTTTAATTTTTTAATTTCTACTTTTTAATTTTTAATTTTATTCTATTAAGTATAAATAACAGTCATATTTTTTTAGATATTTTGTATAACAACCTCAAAATCAACACTTTGAATGTTTTGATGTTTGTGTATAACCTTTATATTAATTTAAAAATATTTTTTATACTGGAATTTTTTTAATGCCGAATAGGTATCAAGATAATCATCCATTTTTTAAGCAAAATAATTTTTTACAAAGATAATATTATTTTACTAATATCTTACTAATTTTATTAACAATATATTGTTAATAAAATAATTGAAATATTATTTTATCTGTAATAATTTATCTTATAATTGTATTTATTTTGTTAAGTATGTAAATAATCTAATAATTCTTTTAAATTGAAAAAAAATTATAACTATATTTGCAAAATAAATGAGTATAAGTTTTAAAACATTAAACTTTAAACTTAAAACTTAAAATTCTAAACTTCAAATATTTGCAGAACAAATTTAAAGTAAAACTTTAATAGATTATATATAAATTTGTTTATTTTTACGTTAACCACAGTCATTAAAGGTTTGTAAAAAATAATATACAATTATGAAAAAGTTTTATTTGATTATTTTAATTGCTTTGATTCTGACTTTAAACTCATGTGTTTCGTCATTAAATCCAATTTACACAGAAAAAGATTTAATATTCATTCCTGAATTAGTTGGAGAATGGACTGAAACAGATAATAAATCTAAAACAACCTGGACATTTAAAAAACAAGATGAAAAAAAATACATTTTAAATTTTTTAGAAGATGATAAATTAGCAACATTTAAAGGTAATGTTACCAAAATAGGAGATTATTATTATCTTGATTTATACTTAAAGGAAACTGACACAATTAATTCATTGTATAATTTACATATATTTCCTGTTCATACTTTTTCAAGATTGACAATAAATGGAGATAAATTAAATATTGAATTTTTTAGCTGGGATTGGTTCAAAGAAAAATTTAAGGAGGGAAAAAAACAATTAGATTACATTGAATCAGAAGATAAACAAATTATGATAACATCTCGGACCTTGGATTTAAGAGAATTTATGCTTAAAAATGTTACTACAAAAGAACCTGTTCAAGGAAATGATTATATAACTGAATTAAAACGAAAAAAATAAAAGTGGCTAATAATAGTCAGCAGTCGGCAATTTTTAAGTGGTAAATCAGGTCTATTGATTTTCCGATAAATGCCGTAGAATATTATCCAACGGTATAAATATAAAATGTTCCATTTGCCAACTGAAGATTGGACACTGCCGACTTCTACTTCAACAAGTTCAGCACAAGTAAATATATAAATGTATAAATGTATAATAACAAATCTATTAATTAACTAATTTTATACCTAAATAGTAACAAAATGTATTATGGAAGCAAAATTTTCTCAACAAGTAAAAGATGTTTTAACATATAGTCGTGAAGAAGCATTAAGACTTGGCAATAATTATATTAGTGTAGAACATCTATTATTAGGAATAATAAGAGAAGGTAAAGGAGTTGCTATACAAATTCTTTTATCACTTGGAGTAAACTTATCTGATTTAAAAAATAGTATTGAAAGTAAAATAAAAAATAACAAAAACACGGCTATAGATAATAATAAAAACATACCAATATTAAAAGAAGCTAATAAATCTTTAAAGTTTACTTTTTTAGAGGCAAGATTTTTTAAAAGTGAAATAATAGATACAGAACATCTTTTATTATCAATATTAAAGTATGAAAATAATTTTACTGCAAATTTGTTAGCGAAATATAATGTTGATTATGAATCTGTTAAGAACGAGCTGGAATATATTTTATCAAATTCCGAAGCAGGTAATAAAACTATTAAGGACGAGTTATATGATGATACAGATGATAAAGAACCCGATAATTCTAATTATTTTGATAAAGGTCCAAAGAGATCAACTGGTTCTAAAACAAAGACACCAGTTTTGGATAATTTTGGCAATGATCTTACAAAAGCAGCAGAAGAAAATTGTCTTGACCCAATTGTAGGCAGAGAGCGGGAACTGGAACGTATTGCCCAGATATTAAGTAGAAGAAAAAAAAATAATCCTGTGCTTATAGGAGAACCCGGTGTTGGGAAAACAGCAATAGTTGAAGGATTAGCATTAAAGATAGTAAAAAGAAAGGTCTCACGTGCTTTGTTTGATAAAAGGGTAGTTGTTCTTGATTTGGCTTCTCTCGTTGCAGGAACAAAATACAGAGGACAATTTGAAGAGAGAATGAAAGCTATGCTAAATGAAATAGAAAAAAATCCTGATGTTATATTATTTATTGATGAAATTCATACAATAGTTGGTGCTGGCGGTGCATCCGGCTCTCTTGATGCTTCCAACATATTTAAACCGGCTTTATCACGGGGAGATATACAATGTATTGGTTCCACTACTCTTGATGAATACAGACAATATATAGAAAAAGATGGCGCTCTTGAAAGAAGATTTCAAAAAATTTTAGTTGACCCTACAAGTCCTGAAGAAACTGTTGAGATACTTAATAAGATTAAAGAAAAATACGAAGACCATCATTTGGTTAAATATTCAGATCAAGCTATTAATGCTTGTGTATCATTAACTACAAGATATATAAGCGACAGATGTTTGCCCGATAAAGCAATAGATGCCCTTGATGAAGCAGGTTCAAGAGTACATATTATTAATATTAATGTGCCTTTGGAAATAACAAATATAGAGAATAAGATTGAGCAAGTAAAACAAAAAAAAATAGAATCTGTAAAAAGTCAAAAATTTGAAGAAGCTGCTGAGTTACTAAGATATGAAAAGGAATGTATTAAGGACTTGGAAATAGAAAATCATAAATGGGAAGAAGAATCAAATATTAACAGAGTGATTGTTGACGAGGAAGATGTAGCAGAAGTTGTGGCTATGATGACAGGTATTCCTATTCAACGAATTGCAAAAAATGAAGGTAAGCGTCTTATTAATATGGATGAAGAGATTGCAAAATCAGTTATTGGACAAAAAGAGGCAATTAAAAAGGTTGTAAGAGCCATACGACGTAACAGAGCCGGATTAAAAGACCCAAACAAACCTATTGGCAGTTTTATATTTTTAGGTCCCACAGGCGTTGGAAAGACATATCTTGCTAAAGTTTTATCAGAATATTTGTTTGATACACAAGATGCATTAATACGTATTGATATGAGTGAATATATGGAAAAATTTGCCGTATCACGACTTATTGGTGCACCTCCGGGATATGTAGGATATGAAGAAGGCGGACAACTTACAGAAAAAGTAAGAAGAAAACCCTATTCTGTTATATTACTTGATGAAATAGAAAAAGCACATCCCGATGTATTTCATCTCTTGCTTCAGGTATTAGATGACGGACGACTTACAGATAGTTTAGGTCGCAGAATAGATTTTAAAAATACTATTATAATAATGACTTCCAATATTGGCTCAAGACAATTAAAGGATTTTGGTCAAGGAATTGGCTTTAATACTTCTGCAAAAATATCCGGCGCTGACAAATATGCTCACAGCATAATAGAAAATGCTTTGAAAAAGACCTTTGCCCCTGAATTTCTTAACAGAATTGATGATATTGTGATATTTAACTCTTTAAAACGCGAAGATATACACAAAATTATTGATATTGAACTTTCTTATCTTTATGAAAGAACTGTTAATATTGGGTATAAGATAAAAATATCAGGCAAAGCCAAAGATTTTATTGCTGAAAAAGGATGGGATGATAAGTTTGGTGCAAGACCTATTAAAAGAACTATACAGAAATATATTGAAGACCCTTTGGCAGAAGCAATAATTAAAAAAGATTTTAAACAGGGAGATGTTATTCATATAGGTTTTGAGGATAAAACTCAAAAAATTAATATTAAAATAATCAAGGGGAAAAGTAAAAAACAATAGTTTTGAGATAAAGTTAAGACATTTGTAATCATTCACACCTTATTTTTTGTAAACAATATTTTGTGATATATATATATTGTTAAGAATTTCTAATTGCTCTAATTGACCTAATTAACCTAAT
>CAZZDX010000062.1:0-12910 GCA_964653185.1 uncultured Bacteroidales bacterium | reverse complement strand
CATTCATTATTTCTACAAGAGTTGCTGCAGGGTATAATCCTGCAAGTTTTGCAATATCTATTGCTGCTTCAGTATGTCCTGTTCTTCTTAATACCCCTGCATTTTTTGCTTTTAAAGGGAATATATGTCCCGGACGAGCAAGGTCTTCGGGCTTTGTTTTTTTATCTGCCAAAGCTTTTATTGTCTTTGCTCTGTCACTTGCTGAAATACCTGTTGTACATCCTTGTCCCAACAAGTCAACAGAGACAGTAAAAGGTGTCTCATTTTTAGATGTGTTTTTACTTACCATTAAATTCAAATCCAACTCATCACATCTCTTTTCTGTAATAGATGCACAAATTAATCCCCTACCTTGCTTTGCCATAAAATTTACTATCTCAGGCGTTATATTTTCGGCTGCTGCAATAAAATCACCCTCATTCTCTCTGTTCTCATCATCTACTACTATAACAATTTTGCCTTGCTTAAAATCAGAAATGGCTTCTTCTATTTTGTTTAATTTATATCTCATCTGTTTATATTTTTGTAATTTGTTGATATTTAGTAGAGACGATTCGTGAATCGTCCCTACTGTGAAATTATAATCATTCCCTTGTGTGTTATCCGTCTTAGACGGAATCATGTATGTTTCATCTTATTATTTTTTGGTATACTATAAATGGTTAAAATTTTAACTTTTTTTATTTTTTATTTACTCACCCCAGCCCTCTCTACTAGTAGAGAGGGAGTAATTTGTAAAGTTAAAATTTTAACCGCTTGAAGTATAAATATATTTTTTAAAATCAATTTGTTTTAGACGGACAAAATTACAAAAAATTGGTCATTAAATAATATAATACCAAAACTTTCAATATTTTAAAAAATAATAAATATTTTTGCAAATATTATAAACAATATTTATTCATCTTATGGGTATCTCATTTTTTTATAGAAAAAAACCTAAACAGTTTAATTATACTCCTGTCTATTATGATAAACATAAAGAAGAAATAGAAGAACGTAAAAAAAAATATGGTATTTCAGATAACAAAGAAAACGATAAAGAAGAACTAAAAAACCGTATTCATCAACAATGGAGCAGAAACAGATCTGCCAAAGCTCAAAAAAGTATCTTTGGAAAAAACAAAATTTCTTTTATTATCACAATAATAGTTTTGCTTCTTATTGTATTTTTAATTTACTTTATATTTGTCAAATTAACTAAACTTATGGGACAGATATAACATAAAAAATTAATTTAATTTCTAATTGCTCTAATTTTTAATTAACCTAAATAATTATCAATATTTATCCAAATGTTATTTAGTTAAGGGATAAATTTTATTTGACTCAATAATGCCTGATATTATTCAATTATTACCTGATTCTGTTGCAAATCAGATTGCTGCCGGTGAAGTTATTCAGCGACCTGCTTCTGTTGTTAAAGAGCTATTGGAAAACTCTGTTGATTCCGGTGCTGATGAGATAAAACTTGTTATTAAAGATGCCGGAAGAACACTAATTCAGGTTATTGATAATGGATGCGGTATGTCTGATACTGATGCACGGCTTTGTTTTGAACGTCATGCCACCTCAAAAATAAAAAAGGCAAAAGATTTGTTTAATATCAAGACCATGGGATTTCGGGGTGAAGCCCTTGCCTCTGTTGCAGCAATAACATATCTACAATTAAAAACAAAAAAAACAGAAGAAGAATTAGGAACATGTGTTACCATTGAAGGTGGTAATGTTAAAAGTCAGGAATCTGTAATTTGTCCTAACGGGACTTCTATATCTGTAAAAAATATCTTTTTCAATGTGCCTGCACGAAGAAATTTCCTGAAATCAAATTTTGTTGAAATAAAACATATTATTGAAGAATTTCAAAGGATAGCACTTGCGTATCCAAAGATATCATTCTTAATGTTTAATAATGACAATGAAACATACAACCTGTTAAAAAATTCTGGTCTAAAACAAAGAATATCTGCTATTTTTAGTAAAAATTATAATCAACGTCTTATACCTGTTGAACAAGAAACACATTTTATCAAAATATCAGGATTTATAGGCAAACCAGAATTTGCAAAAAAGACACGTGGAGAACAGTATTTTTTTGTCAACAATCGCTTTATTAAACATCCTTATCTAAATCATGCTGTAAATCATGCTTTTGAAGAGCTATTGCCATCTTCTGCCTTTCCTTCTTATTTCATATTTTTTGATGTTGACCCAAAAACAATTGATATAAATATACATCCTACAAAGACCGAAATAAAATTTCAGGATGATAAAATTGTTTATGCTGTCTTACAATCAACAGTAAAAAAAGCATTAGCTAAATTTAACATTACACCAAGCATAGATTTTGATGTAGAAAATAGCTTTGATATTCCTTATTCTGAAAGGAATAAACCTATAAGACCTCCACAAATTAAAATTAATCATGATTACAATCCTTTTGACAACCCAAGAGCAATACCTTTTTATAAATTACAAACGCCATTAGAAAAATCAAATAAAGAAAACTGGACCAAATTATTTACTTCTGATACTCAAGATACCTCAAAACTCTTAAATAATCTGCCTGAGGCGAATAAAAATATATTACAAATAGATAATCGCTATATACTAACCAATATTAAATCGGGTTTGATGATTATTGACCAGCAAAGAGCTCACGAACGAATACTTTATGAACATTTTATTGACATACTTGAAAACAAAATAACTGCTTCACAACAGCAATTATTTCCACAAACCATTGAATTTTCGGCAAGTGATGCACAACTGATAAAAGAGATAAAAAATGATATAGAGACACTTGGATTTAAAATAGATAACTCAGGGTTAAATTCTTTTGTAATAAATGGCATACCGGCTGATATATCAAAAATAGATGTAAAAGAGCTATTAGAAACAGTATTAGAAAATTATAAAAGAAATTTAACAGATATTAATTTAGACAAGAAAACCAATTTGGCACAATCAATGGCAAAAAATATATCAGTAAAATCAGGAAGAACCCTTAAAAAAGAAGAGATGAATGCTTTAACAGATAAATTATTTGCGTGCAAAATCCCTTATTCATCTATATCAGGAAACCCAACATTCGTTATAATAACTTTTGATGAAATTGAAAAAAAATTCAAATCATATTAATGAAATTTATTAAATGAAATATCCATAACCAAAGACAGTTATTAAATTATGAATTATGAATTATGAATTATGAATTATGAATTATGAATTATGAATTATGAAATTCAAAATACTTAAAATTAAAAATGCCTATGAATAATTATTGCTCAATATAATGAGTATAAATAACTTGATACTAAAAAATTACAAATCACGGATTACTGATTATAGATTACGAGTTTTGAATTTTGAACTTTGTGCTTGGAACTGGAAACTTGAAACTTAAAAATGGAAACTTGTGTCTTGATACTTGATACTGAAAAATTATGAATTATGGACATTGAACTTGTTAAAAATATAAACACATGAATTACCAACAATATACGCCACACAGATTTAGGATGTTTCCACCTGTTGTAAAAAATTTGCTAATAATAAATGTAATATTTTTTTTGGCAACAATAGCTGTTAAAAGTTCTATGAATATTGATTTAGTTGATTATCTCGGATTACATTTTATTAATGCAAGCAAATTTTACCCATATCAATTTATTACATATATGTTTATGCATGGTGGATTTTCGCATATATTTTTTAATATGTTTGCTTTATGGATGTTTGGTAAGGTATTGGAAGAAGTATGGGGAACAAAACGTTTTCTCATTTACTTTTTGATAACAGGCATTGGTGCTGCTCTCATACATTATGTTGTGCTGCATTATCAAATGGCACCGATATTAACTATAATTAATGATTATATTCAAAATCCGAGTCATGAAAAATTAATTACTTTCATCAATTCACCTAATTTTAGGCCTGCCTCCTATGATATTCAAAATCATTTTAATGAATTTAAAATAGCATACAATAACTTACTTGCCAACAATCCTGCTAAAGCATTACATTTATCAGTAGATTTTATGGCTCAATATAAAATTGACTTCCTTAATTTACCTGTTGTCATAGGTGCTTCCGGTGCAGTATTTGGTCTTTTACTTGCTTTTGGTATGATGTTTCCAAACCAGCAAATATTTATCATTCCTATACCTGTTCCTATAAAAGCCAAATATTTTGTTATTTTCTACGGAATTATTGAATTATATTCAGGAGTAGCAAATGCATCAGGCGATAATGTAGCACATTTTGCTCATCTCGGCGGTATGCTGTTTGGCTTTTTGCTTATGAAATATTGGAAAATAAAAGATAAAAAAAAAGATGATAAAATATATTATTAAAAAAAATGTTGCACTTGTAACCTGAATCTACATTGGTATAAAAAATTAAAAAAAATATTGCAGTTTTAAAATTTATTTTGTAAATTTGTTGTTTTGTAAACAATTTTTGATTTTATTAACATTTCATCAGGCAACTGCCTGATTTTACGGGCAGGCAATTTAACAATATAATAATAGAACAATTTAACCCCGGTAGAGACGCAAAATTTTGCGTCTCTACAAACAAACATCAAATTACAAACAATAGAACAATAGAACAATTCAAATGTTCATTTGTTTCTTCATAAATTAGTGCTGATAATTTCAAACTATGAATGATTATTTATATTTTATAATCTGAACTCTTCTTTCATAAGCAGCAGCACGACTATAAACAGAACTCTTTTTGTCATTTGGATTGTCGCTCACCAAAGGACTTGCCTGTTCTTCTCCGATAGGTGCTTCTAAAATATTGAGTTTAGCCCCATTAACAGCTTTATTATGTAAATATTTCAAAAAAACACCATTATTATATTCATAAATATAATTTTTAACACTTGAAATCCTTCTTTTTGCTAAATTTATATTATATTTGTTTGTGCTCAAAGGGCTACAAAAACCTTTAATTGTTATTTGGACATCATTACCTTTTTCAAGATCTTCTAATAATAAAACAGTAAACTTTTCAAGATTTTTAAGACCTTTGATAACATAATCATTAAAAAAATCTTCTATATCTTTTTCTGCCTTTTGCTTTTTGTATCCTGTTAATCCTTTGGAATATTCTTTTTTATATTTATATTCTAATGAGAGATATTCGTTAATAGTTGTTTTATAATTTTTATCAGTAAAAATTTTCGTTGTGGCTCTATCCGGCTCATCATTATGAAAATATAATGTTAAAGGCAGCAATTCATTTATTTCTGATTTTATATTAGTTTTTTTAATAATATTTACTTTTTTAACTTCTTCAATTTTTTCAGGTGTTATACTAACAATTTCCTTTGATTTAATTTCAGCAGGTTTTTCCTTATGTTCTTTTTTTATCCATTTATAAGAGTATATATCATAGCAACAGGTCTCGCCTTTCAGATGCAGAGAGCCAATACGGTTAGAAGCAAAATAACCATTTGTATCTATCTGATTAACAGTAAAATACAAGTCATTGCATCTTGAATTTATAGGAAATCCCATATTTTTTGGGAAAGACCATTGAGTAAACATTCCTTTTGACTCAAAAATATCATATCCTCCTAATCCTTTATGCCAGTCAGAACTAAAATATAAGGTCTTAGTAGCAGAACGATAAAAAGGAGTGATTTCATTTCCATAAGAGTTGACATTACTACCCAAATTAACGGGCTCAGAATATTTGTCTTTTTCTATAACAGAATACCAAATATCTAATTTTCCATATCCATCAGGTCGGTCAGAAACAAAATACAGGATTTCTTTATCTTCACCTGTTGATGCCAGGCAAGGTTGCGTTGAAGTATATCCCGGCAGATTTATTTTATTATTTAATTTAACGGGCTTTTGAAAATTGCCTTTTTCATAATTACAAACATAGATAGCACATTGTATCTGAGAATTATTTTTTGCAGCACAACGGGTAAAATAAAATTTTTCATTATCTTTACTAAAAAATATGTTTGCATTATGAGTTTTTTTATCATTTATTTTTACGTCTATCTCTTTATTTAAAGTCCATTTATCATTTCTTAATCTTGATTTATAAATTTTTGACAAATATGTCTGTGAAATAATAGATTTAACATTTTCGGATAAAACTGGACGGAGAGAAGAAAAATATAAAAATTCTCCTTTTACCTGTATTGCTCCTGACTCTGAATATTTGGTATTAATGTTAGTATCTAAATGTTCTATTTTTACAGATATAGTGTCTTTTATTGCTTTTAAGGCAAATTCACAGGCATATATTTCACAAAGAGCTTTTCTTGAAAAATAATCATTATCTATTTTATGTTTTTCATAATATTTTCTAAAATTTTCCTTTGCCTCTATGTATCTTCCATTATTTTTATTCATCATTGCAAGCCAAAAACGACTTGAAGGAAAATCATTTTTATTATCTTTTGATAAGATATAAGAATAATAATTTTCTGCTTCTTTATAATCAAAAGTTAAGCGACATGACTCGGCATATTTATAAACAATCTGTAAGTTAGAATTATCAATATCAATAGCTTCTTTATAATGTTGGGAAGCAGTATAATAATCACCGTCAGCAAAAGCATCATCACCATAAGCAACATTTTCTTCAAATGTCTGAGAGACAGCTCTAATGCTTAATAGCATTAAAAATGATAATATTAGATAACTGTATTTATTCATTTATTTATACCATTGGATATTAGTTCTTATTTAGAGTTTGTTCATAATGTTGTTGGTAAATCGTTAAAACGATTACTTTTTATTATTAGGTCTCATTAGCCCACGACTTAAGTCGTGGGTTAAAATATAGGACAAGGCACAGCTCTTATTTTAGCTTGTTTTACTTTATTTACTCTGTAAATTACTGACAATTCCAAACCTCCTTTTGATTTACTTGCTGTCTTTAACTTTGAATAATTTATATCATAACTTACTCCAAAATTAAATTTTAAATAGTCAAGTCCTAATATTAAATTAGCAGCATCTTTTGTTCGGAAAAAAATCCCAAGATTTAATGCTGTGTAATTGTATGATTCTTTGTTCTTTATAAATTTAAAAACAGAGCCAAAAGCAATTTCTTTATATGTTCCTTGTTTCATTATCAAAATACCAGGCAAAATATTTATTTTATCATTAGTATTAATGTAGATATTCCCATATATTGTTATTCTTTGGTTAAGAGTGATGTTATGATTGTCTAAAAGAGATTGCTTGGGACTGTTAAGATGAAAAAAACTTATACCACCATTAAGATTAACATCTTCTTTATATTGATAATTCCAGTAAACGCCTGCTGTTAAATCAAAAAACATAAAGTTGTTTATACCTAATTGTTCATTATATGGTAATTCAGGATCATAAAAAAATCCATTAAACTGGTTGTCAAAAGCGAGTTTATCATAATCAATTGTACGTTGTGCTATGCCGGGTTGAACAGCAAAGGAAATAAATTTTTTTTTATACTTACCTAATAATTTTATATATGATATAGAAAAATTTATTTGTGTAGTACCAAATTCCAAATCACCTGCTTTGTCTTTATTAATAAGCAGTCCTATGCCAAACATATCCTGTTCTAATTTTCTTTGCAAAATTTTTGTGTCAACAGATGCAGAAATCGTACTATAAGGAACTGTTACAGACCTCCACTGAGTTCTGTTGTTTATACAAAATCTGTGTGTGCCGTCAAAAAAACCTGTTGTAGCAGGATTCAGATTTAAAGGAGATGAATTAAACTGTGTAAAATGAATATCTTGTCCATAAGTATTTATGAATATAAAAAAAAATAAGATAATATTTCTATATTTTTTGTTCATATATTTTTAACAAGACAAAAACTTCCAGTTTTCAGTTCCAAGTTTCAAGTTCAAAGCACAAAGTTCAAAGTTTAAGGCACAAAACTTACAATTCATAATTCATAATCTGTAATCCGTAATTCAAAATTCATAACTCGTTGTCTTAAAGTATGATTTTTTTTATTTGCTAAATTACAAATATATTATTTAGTGATGATTTAAAAAATTTAATCAAGAAAGTTTAATTTCATCAAAAAGTCCATGACATTTATTCCATCTGCATAATCCCATAACTGAGGTAATTGAGATGTTCCAAAAGGAATGGCTTTATCAAAAAATTTATCATTAGTAACAACACATTGAATTTTTTCAGAATCCAAATCTAATCGTTTCTTTAAATTTTTTTTGTCAGAATAATATTCGTAATAAAGAACAGAGACGGGTGAGACAATAGAGATATCTTCTTTTAATAACAAAAAACCATTATCAAAAAATTTTATCTTATTCATAATATAAATAGTTTTATTATATCTGTAATTATTGTAATATTTATAATGTTCATCTACATACTTATATTTTTCTATTGATTTAAAAAAAAGATCAAAATTATAAGCTTGTGGCACAAATAATTTAGAGACATTTCTACATCCAAGACCGAAATACAAAAAAATATCTTTCCCAAGAGCTTCAAGTTCTTCTTCTGTCTCTTTGCCTGTTATTATTGCTATTCCATTACGATTTCTGCGTATTATGTTTGGGTATTTATCAAAATAATATTTAAAATATCTTGATGTATTATTACTTCCTGTTGCAATAATAGCATCAAACGAATTAAGTGTCTCTTCTGTCCATTTAATATAATCATTAAATTCCGGCTCTGTTTTTATCAAAATATCTGCTATTGCCGGTAATAAATATTTATCTTTGGATGACAACTTACCCAAGAATTTGTTTCCGGATATTAACACACAAAAAAAATCGTGAAATCCGACAACAGGCAAATTACCCGGCACCACAACTCCTACGGTCTTTGGATTATTTATTTCTGATAATCTTTTTAAATATTTATCAGCCCATTTTAAAATGTTATTCTCTGACAAACTTTCTGAAATAGCATTAACAGCATTTTTTATATTATATTCTGTAAACAATGTATTATGCAAATAACTTTCTTTAATTGCTTTATTTATAATATTTTTGTCACTTTTGTCAGAATCATCAGTTTTAAAAAAACTTAAAATTTTACCTAATTTTACAAAAGCATTTATTTTTTTTTGAATATTCATTTTTAATTAAAATTAAAAAATATAATATTAGAATTCTTAAAAATTTGGAGAAAGAAAAACCAATCAGGCAGTTGCCTGATAACAATTAGAATATCAAGTGATTATATAATATATCAAAATAAAACTACTCATTTTATATTTAGAGCTATTAAAAAGTAATTATTTGGAAAACATTTTCTTTTATTAAAAATAATTTCCCCGAAGGGGAAAAATATTAATAACTCCGTATGAACTAAGCGAAGCGTTCTCACGAACACCTTTTAAAATAAAATATTGTGAGTAAATGCGGAGTAAGTAAATAATAATCCTTCAAACAACCCTGAAAGGGTTGAATAAAACTGACATAAAAATTGTTTTTTTATTCAATCAGGCAACCGCCTGATTGATGTTAATATGATTATTTAAATAACCACAGGTTACACCTATGGTTATTTATATTAAATCCCTTTTCGGGATTTTTCGTTATTGATAAAAAAATGTTCAAAAATAATATATTTTTTTATTGAACTTTAAGAAATCTAAAATTAGGGAAAAACAGTTAATTTTTTTAAAAAAAAATTGATGATTTAAAATTATTACAATAATAAAGGGTGTAATTTTAGCAAAAAATTTTGTGAAAATTTAAGAATTCTGAATTTTATAAATTTCATTTATTATATTTGTAAAATATTAAAATAATAAATATATTTACCAACAGTTTAAAAAATACAAAATTAAAATTTAAAACTATTCATAGCAAATGATTTCTTTATTAAAAAAAATATTTCCTTTTTCAATTATTATTTTATTAAATATTAATAATAATTTTATTAATGCTCAGGATATCTCATTATTATCTCAATATGAAGATTCTCTTAATGCTTTGGGCAAAAAAATACTTTATGGCAAAGATGATGTTATTAAGTATAGTTCAAACGAAAAATTTATAAATATATTTGAAAAAACTTTAAGGACTGAGAACTCTTTTGATTATGATTTTGATTCATTAGTAACTGTTTCACGGTTAACTTCTTCGGATAAAAAATTCAAACTTTATACATGGAACCTGCCTAAATCAGATGGCACTTTTGAGTATTTTGGATTTATTCAAATATATAATAAAAAAACCAAGGAATACAAACTTTATAAATTAACAGACAAATCAGACGAAATTAAACAAGCTGAGACACAGACGTTAGATAATGAAAATTGGTATGGAGCACTTTATTATAAAATTATTTTTACTAAAGATAAAGGTAAAAAATATTATACATTACTAGGCTGGGATGGCAATAATTTGTTAACGAATAAAAAAATAATTGATGTGTTTAGTTTCAAACCAAATGATAAGCCCGTTTTTGGTAAGACAATATTTAAATTTGATGGCAAAAAAAAATATAAACGGATAATTTTTGAATATTCATCAAAAGCAACAATGTCGCTTAAATATGAAAAACAATTTCTTAACACAAAAAAAAGAAGAAAAAGAAAAAAAGATATGATTGTCTTTGACCGTATATCACCACTCAATCCTAATCTTAAAGGGCAATATCAGTTTTATATGCCTGAAACAAATATTTTTGACGGCTTTGTTTTTACAAAAGGTAAATGGCAATATGTAAAAGATGTTGACGCAAGAAATCCTGCTGATAATAACAAAAAAAGAACAAAACATGATGTGAAATATAATCTGTTTCCTGAATAATACCTTAAGGGGACTTCTATATCTTTTTTGCTTTTATCAAATTTTCAGCAATTGATAAAACTATATATAAAACAATAATAAAAGGTATTGCCATAAAACAAAATAAAATAAATAATATTACTGAGACAGTCAGAAAGATATATCTCATCTTGTTTTCTGTCCATTTAAGATTTTTGAATTTAAAAGAAAACAAAGGCAAAGGAGAAACTAATAAATAAGACAAAACAATTGTAATGATTATAAGAAAATAAGGATTATATATAAAATTTAATATACAATTATCTGTATTTTGAGCATATATAATAAGAGGCAGAGAAGCAATAAATATTGCACTGGCAGGTGTTGGCAGTCCTGTAAATGAGTCCTTTTGATTATCATCTATATTAAATTTTGCCAAACGCAAAGCAGAAAACAAAGGTATTATAATTGCAATATAAGGAATTAAATTAGTATTTAAGATATATAATGAGGGTAAATCAGGACTTTTACTAATTAATTGAAACATTATTATGCCTGGCGCAATACCAAAGCTAACAATATCAGCAAGAGAATCAAATTGTTTTCCAAAGTCCGATTTTGCATTTAACAATCGTGCAAGCAAGCCGTCGGCAAGGTCAAAAATTGATGCTAAAGCAATAAGATAAGCTGATATTACAAGATTATCATTAAAAGCCATAATAACAGACAAGCATCCTGAAATTAGATTTAGAGAAGTAACAAAATTTGGGATATGTTTTTTATACATTGTTTATTATGATTAAAATAATTGAAAAAATTGTTAAATTGTTATATAGAACGCTGATGACGCTGATTATTTATCATTAACCATAAAACCATATAGCAATGTAATCATTTTTTAGAGATTTTAGCCCATGAATCTCGTAAAGGAACAGTCATATTAAATATCAATTTTTTGTCAGAAGAGTCAGTATCAACACAAAAGTATCCTTTTCTTTCAAACTGAAATTTACTTTCCGGTTTAGCATTTTTTAAGCTTTGCTCAACATAGCAGGAGTTTAAAATCTTTAAAGAGTTTGGATTCAGATAATTTTTAAAATCTTCTTTTTGTGCCATTGGGTTTTCTACTGTAAAAAGTCGGTCATATAATCGTATTTCAACATTAAGAGAATGATTTGCAGATACCCAGTGTAAAGTAGCTTTTACTTTTCGTCCGTCAGGCGAAGAGCCACCTTTTGTCTTTGGGTCATAAGTGCAATGCAACTCTTTTATCTCTTTTGTTTTTTCATCTTTAACAATTTTTACACATTTAATATAATATGCATATCTCAATCTTACTTCACGACCGGGTGCTAGTCGGAAAAATTTTGGACAGGGATTTTCCTGAAAATCTTCCTGCTCAATATATAAAATACGTGAAAAAGGAACTTTTCTTGTGCCCATACTTTGGTCTTCAGGATTGTTTATTGCATCTATTAGCTCTGTTTTATCCTCAGGATAATTGTCTATAATTACTTTTAAAGGATTAAGTACAGCCATAACTCTTGGTGCTTTTTTATTCAGGTCTTCCCGTATGCTATACTCAAGCAATGCTACATCTATAATACCGTCTCTTTTTGCAACGCCTATTTTTTTAGAAAAATTTTTAATAGCTTCCGGCGTATATCCGCGTCTTCGCAATCCACATATTGTAGGCATTCTTGGGTCGTTCCATCCGCCAACATATTTTCCTTCAACAAGTTCCAGGAGTTTTCGTTTACTCATCACAGTATAGTTAAGATTTAGGCGGGCAAACTCTATTTGCTGCGGATGATGTATATTTAGCTGGTCAATAAACCAGTCATATAATGGACGATGGACTTCAAATTCCAAAGTACAAACAGAGTGTGTGATGCCTTCAATAGAGTCGGATAAGCAATGAGCAAAGTCATACATTGGATATATGCACCATTTATCTCCTGTTTTGTGATGTTTTGCATATTTTATACGATATATAGCAGGGTCTCGCATATGCATATTTGGCGAAGACATGCCTATTTTTGCTCTAAGAATATGTGAAGCTTCCGGAAATTTTCCTGAACGCATACCTTGAAATAAATCAAGGTTTTCTTCAACAGAACGATTACGATAAGGACTTTCTTTGCCGGGATTAGTTGGCGTTCCACGATATTCTTTGAT
>CAZZDX010000061.1:0-12963 GCA_964653185.1 uncultured Bacteroidales bacterium | reverse complement strand
TTGTCCACTTGAAAGAATATACTCTAAAAAAGCATTAAAAATGTCCTTTATACCACATAAACAAATATTTTGCTACTTAAATCGCTGATTGTTCATAAGTTTCCTGTTTTTGTTAATAGCATTAAATTTTAGGTTTTTAGACAGTCTGACGGTTAGGCTATGCGTAGTGTAGGGTTTTGAAACATGACACTTTCAAATTACCACTATATTTATTTACTTGCATAAACTTGCTGATTATCAACAAACCCCGCATTACGTATAGCCTTTGTTATGGGCTGGGCTTCGTTCATTTCTATATATTCATATTTAGGTTTTTCAACAAATAAATCTCCCGAAATAGTTTCTAACTTATTTTTTGTTGCTTCAATTGCTAAATCAGATTTGTCAATTCCTATCCATTTTCTGCCTAATGAATGTGCAGATTTCAAGGTTGTTCCAGAACCACAGAAACAATCTAAAACAATACTATCTTGATTTGACGATGTTTTAATTATTAAATCTAAAAGTCCTTGATTTTTTTCTGTCGGATAAGTTGGATATTGAGGGTCTTTAAATTCCCAAATATCTTGAACCCTTTTACCTTCTCGTTCATCAACATATATTTTTTTTCTTGGATTACCAGTTGATGACCATTCTAATAATCCTTCCTTATCCCATTTTTCTAATGTTTCAACATTTGTTCGCCAATGTCTGCCTTTTGGCGGCAACATTCCTTTGAATGGTTTAGATGAATTTCCATTTTGTGTTTCACCAGGTGCATGAATTGGAACTGTTGTATAACATCTTCCGTTTTTTTCTTTTTTCTGAAATAATTTAATAATGTCTTCTTCGCTATAAGATTCTTTCGGCTCATTCCAAATAGGTTTGTCCGATTTTGAATAAAAAAGAATTAAATCTTTTATATTACCGTATCCAGTTCTTTTGAAGTTTTTAGGATTACATTTTATTCGAGTAATGTCATTTCTGAAATTTTTAATTCCAAAAACCTCATCCATCATTATTTTTACATAATGACCAATTTTATAATCTATGTGTAAATAAATCGAACCTTTATTAGATAATAATTCTCTTAATAAAATCAATCGTTCTCTTAAATATTCAATAAATTCTATCCCCGCAAGTTTGTCAGAATAAGCAACTTCTCCATTCTTTGAGTTACTAATAGTTGTTGCTCTTCCATCAGTTATTGTAAAGTTTCCATTAGTTGCAAAAGGTGGGTCGATATATATTAAATCAATTTTGCCTTTTAAATTCTTTTCATTTAATAGCAAGTCAATTGCTTTTATATTATCTCCTTTAATTAGTAAACTTTCCATAATGTTGTCCTTTTAAAGTTGATATAAAAATTCACGCAACACTAACGAACTCATAATGTTGTAATCTTTATACAATTCTGTTATTGATTTGTGCATTTTATTCTTTCCTTTAATGTAAAGCACTCCGTCAAGAATAGCAATTTTTATTGCTTTCACTTTTTTAGTTTCAATTGTGCTTATTGCATCATTGAATTGAGCATTCTGATGACCACCAAAATCAGTTAAAAATTTAGCTTCGCCAATTACATACTTCCCATTAAATCTTGCTACAAAATCAAGTCCTTTATTATGATTGTAATTCAAATGTTCTTTTGCAAAATCCATCATTGCTTTATCACTCGCATCTAAAATAGCATCTTTATCGTTTGATATAAATTCATCAATTGAAACAGGTTGAATGCCCAAAGTTTTTTTATTCAACCAATCTTTAAACATTGGTCCAATTTGTCTATTTGTTTCTTTTGGCTCACTGCATTTCTCAAATATTTTATCAAGCCCCATTTCATATAATCTACCACTAATCCTATTAATTGTCTTTGGATTTCTCTCTATTGATGCTTTATCTCTTTTTAAATAAGCAATATAACTATCTTTTATCGGAAATAAGTCAAGTTTTAACAATTCTTTTACTAATGAAATATTGTTCTTCTTTTTAAATTCTTTTCTACATCTTTCCAAATATCATCATCTATTTCTCTAATTCCTTCTGGTATAGTTGGATATACTTGGAATAGATCATCAAGATATGACCTTTGGTTTGCGTATTCAATACTTAATTTAGTCCATTTATTCATTCTAAATCCTTTAATTTTTTAAAATGTAAAGATACATTATCTTTTATCGTTCAAAAAATGTAATTACTTTGTCGGTGCTCTTTTTTTGCCTTGCCCATAACGGCAGTTTGTCTGAAAATCCAAAATTATTAAATTTTTTATTAAAACATTATATCATATTATATTGATAATCAATGATTTATATTTTTTACGAGCAAATTTATTTTACTTTTTTATTGGTTTTTAGACAGTCTGACGGCTCGGCTATGTGTAGTGCGGAATTTCGGAGCACTTCACTTTCAAACCTGCACTAAGCCAATTCGTTTATTCATATTTTCTTTTTTTACGCCAATCGTCAAAGACGAATTGGCGGTGTTGACACGAAGAATTGCGGTTGAAATAACCGCTGAATCCCGCATTACATATAGCCTTTGTTAGCTGCTGGCATTTTTTCAGATTGGTCATCATTTGTTTTTCGTCCAATTATATTTAGGAGTCCAATACCCAATATATAGATAAAATATGCGTCTTCTTTATTTGCTAAAGGGATTGGATTTAAATTCCCTTTCCTATCTGTGTCGTGAACAAATTTTGAATTATAATCAAAGAATTTGTGAATACCGTCTAAGAAATTCTGAATACCCTCATTGCTGTGTTGGTCTTTAATAAATAATTTGCGTAATTCCTCTTCAAATTTTTTATGTCCGTCCTTCCCATCACCAATCTTCAAAGCATCAAAAAATTGTCTACTTCTGTCCATTGTTTTCTGCCAGTCGCCTTGTCGAATAGCATTTTTCATTTCATTTAATCGCAATACTAATCTGTTATATAATTCTACCCAGTCAGGCTTCACTTTATGATTGTCAGGAATTTGAAGTTCCAAAAGCAAAAAATTTCCAATTCCAAGTTGTGGAGAAAAGTTTTTAATCCAGTCACTTTGCTTAATTTCATAGCTACCGTATTCTCGTTTTATTCGAAGTTGCATTAAACTGTCATCTGTTAAATTTTGAGATTCTGCAGGAATATCTATAAACTTAATGACAAAGTCCATAGAAAACATCACCGATTTTTCGTTGTTAATTTCTCTTTGGAGTTCAATATGTTCAATCGCTTTGGGTGAAAGCATGGCAGTCATTTTAGCATAATAATTGTTTGCCTTTTTCTCTTGATTAATTTTGTCCTTTTCCATTCTCGCAAGAATGCGAAATCCAAAATTTTTGTCAAAGTTTACCTGATATTCATTTAAAAATGAAATAGTTTTTCCGTCAGCAGTAATTAGTCTGCCAGATATAGAAACGGGAGCTTCAATATTGTGTCTAAATTCAAGGTCAACCCCAATTGTCAATGTTGGTAATATTGCTTGGTTATCAATTAAGATATTTTCAATTTTTACTTTCATAGTCGTCGGTTATGTATGTCATCAACGCCGAGCCGTTCAGACAAATTAGAATTTTGAGAGTGTCTTTAGACACGGAAAAATCCGTAAGGCGGAGCCGTATTTGCCTGAACGGATTGGCGGTTGCTGTTCGGTGGCGATTTCACCACTGAATTTCCCATGAAGTACAAAGGTTTCAAGATGCACTTCACTGTCTTACGAGCCACTGCCCTGCCACTGACAGCAAACGCTTGTTATGGGCTGGTTTTATTTAATTTTATTTGCTACGCTCTTTTGCTTTACTTTCAGATTTGATGTTTCCATTACTTGTCCGCCTCTGGCGGATAAATATTTTTCTCGTTCTTCTAATAGTATAAGTTGCGATGAAACCTTTTCGTATTTCATTATATCATATTCTGTTTTATTTTTTTTATTTATTCCGATTTGATTTGGTGTTAAACTATAATATGTATTAAGTTTTTCAATAGTCTCTTTAATAAACTTTTTATTTATATCACAACCAATGAATTTTCTATTATATGCTATACATAAATCCAACATGGTTCCTGATCCTAAAAATGGTTCAAAGACAGTATCACCTTCATCTGTGACAGTCAATAATAATCTCTTTACTATTTTACTTGGGAAGGTTGCGGTGTGATTTGGTTTAGGTTCTGTTGATGCTATCCAAACCTGATTATCTAATCTTAATTTTCCATTCTGACCCATTACCATAATATGTTCAGAGTTAAATTTATAATTACCTTTTTTAGTAAAATGTAAAATATATTCAGCGCTTTGTCGGGCTCTGTCTTTCACATTTTCAGGCATAGGATTAGGTTTTTCCCAAATAATTTGTTGCCTCCAAATAAAACCCATATCAACTAATTTTATTGCTATTCTATAGGGAATTCCACATAATGATTTATTTTTAATTGTAGCATGTCCGGCTGTTACTGAACTTGTGTTTCCCTGTCCATTGGAATCCAAACCATATCTGCGATAAGAAATATCTTTATTATGTTCCCAGTGATTGTGGTGTGAACGGGATACTCCACTACCCATATAACTATCTTGTATTACGATAAAAATGGAGCCGTCATCTTTCATAATTCTCAATAAGGAAGAAAATAAATTAACATTTTTATCTATATATTCTTCTAACTTTTCGCTACCAAATTCTTTTTTGTCACCAGTAAAGTTTCGTTTTCCCCAATAAGTAGGGCTTGTTATAACGGCTTGAATAGTATTTTTAGGCAGATGTGATAAGCATTCAAAAACATCTCCGTCAAATAGTTTTATTTTATCATCAGAATACATTAATTCCATAGTGACCTCTATTTTATTTTTAAGTTACTAATATCTTGATTATTTGCTTGTATTATATCAAATTTTTCAGGGTATGCTAATGCACATTTTTCACAAGTGTTTTTATTACAGATATTACAGATTTTATTCTTTTCGGCATTTAAAAATACAGATAATAATTGCAAATTTTCTAAATCATCTGTACCGCCTTTTGATACTGGTCTGCGATGGTCAAAAGTGGCAGTTACAAGCGACTTACCAAAAAAGTGTATACCCTTTAATTCTCGGGATAACTTAATACCAGTTATATTACATTTCCCCCCGCATTTATTAAAAATGATATCCTGTTGTTCCCTGGTTATTGCCCCGCGATATTCTGGTAATGAAAGCAAAATAGGTGTGTCAGAATTCATGTGTCCATAAAACTTGAATAAATTTTCTACATCAATTTTTACTTGCATTGTTCTTGTCTCTCCTCTCTTTTCAACAAGAAAGTTTGCAAAACCATTGCCTATTCTTAAATCAGAGTGAGCTCTATTAGGGTCGTTGAGTATTCCATCTAATTTATGTATATCAAAAAAATCAGGATAGGCATTTAATAATTCTTTCATTACAGTGAAAGACCTTTTAATTTTTAATTGAAATAGTAATGTCTTACCGTTATAAGTTATTTCAACTTGTTTTTTCTTCTCATTCAATATATGAAAACTATAATTTTTCATCTTATGTTAGGTTATTATTTTTATTTTTAGTTTCTGGTCTTCACTTTTTTTTTGCAAAATTAGTTTTTTAAATTACAACCTGTCAAAATAAATTTTTGGCAATTCTCTTGTCTGACTGCTATGTCGTTGTCGTTTTTTAAACTTGCCCATAACATAACGATAAACACACCCAAAGGTAATTTTAGTATTTATATAGAACAAAGATATAATAAATTTTTGAATGAACGTATAAAAAAACTATTTTTTTATTAAATTTTTAATTATAAATACAAAAAGTGTTAACTAATTTTAATCAATTTTGAAATATCCCCAAATTTTTTAATATATTTGCAAATCAATAGATGTTTCAATCAGGGCAAACGCATGAAACAAGAACTAATATCCTACGTTAATAGATACTAAAATACAAATACATGAAGAAGAAAAAAAAAATAATTATATCCATAATATTAATATCTGCTATTGCAATTGTTTCTATTTATTTTATTACCAAAAACAGAAACAAAAATTTTGTTTATAAGACAGAAAAAGCAGAACGCGGTAATATATGTGATGTAATTACAGCAACAGGCACTTTAAATCCAATAACAACAGTAGATGTAGGAACCCAGGTATCAGGCATTATTGATAAAATTTATGTTGACTTTAATTCAAAAGTAAGACAAGGACAGATAATTGCTAAATTAGATACTAATTTTCTTGCAGCTTCTCTTTTAGATGCAAAATCCAATTTAGAAAAAAGCAAAGCTAAATTAGATTATGAAGAAAAAAATTATAACCGTATAAAACAATTATATGAAAACAAGATAGTTGCAGAAACAGATTATGAGACAGTTCTGTATAACTATGAGACAGCTAAAGCAAATTATCAATCTGCAAAAGCTCAGATGGAACGGGCAAAAATAAACTTAAAATATGCTACTGTTAAATCTCCTATAAGCGGTGTCGTTACTTCAAGAAATGTAGATGAAGGACAAACAGTAGCAGCAAGTTTTAATACTCCTACCCTATTTACTATTGCAAAAGACCTTACTAAAATGCAGGTTGAAGCTGATGTTGATGAAGCTGATATAGGACAGGTAAGAAACGGACAAAGAGTGGAATTTGCTGTTGATGCTTTTATTGACGAAACTTTTGAAGGAACTGTTACCCAAATAAGATTAAAACCGGAAGTAATACAAAATGTTGTTACTTATACCGTTATAATTGATGCTCCTAATTCTGAACTAAAACTAATGCCCGGTATGACTGCAAACATCACTGTATATGTTAAAGAATTAAAAAATGTATTAAAAATTCCCGTTCAAGCTTTAAATTTTAAACCATTAAAAGAGTTTATGGATAATATACCAGATTCTGTTGAGAATAAAAATAAAAAAAGAACTGAAAATACAGATGATAATTCGCCTGAACAAATAAAGAATAAAAATAATATGTTTAAAAATGTATGGATAAAACAAGGGGATAATATTATACAGAAAAAAATAAAAACAGGACTTAATGATGGTGTCTTTGTTGAGGTTAAAAAAGGAATTAAACAAGGAACAGAAATAATTATTGCACAGGAAATACAGAAAAAAGAAAGTAAAAATAACAAAAGAAGTCCTTTTATGCCTAAAAGGAAAAAATAAATTATATATACTTTGAGAGGTTATATTTTGCGTAATATAATTTGTCATTTAGCTTCGCTGTCATTTATTGTCATTTGGCTTCGCTGTCATTTATTGTCATTTGGCTTCGCTGTCATTTTATTGTTAATGACTACTAATGACAATTAATGACTATATGTTAAAATTATAATTGTTTTTATAGTATATAAATTAGCTCAAATTATTACGAAGCAGAATATATAAATAGTAACAAATTAAGAAATAAAATGAGAATAAAAATTTGACATTTTATTTAATCAATTAAACCTTAAGGTTTAGCTATCTATTAAAATATTTGGGCGTATCGGGGTCATTAGTAGTCATTAACAATAAATGACCCCCGTAAATATTGCTTCGCAATTTTACAGGGCAGGCGGCGAAGCCAAATGACTATAAAGAAATGCCTAAAATAATTATTGCTCAAATATTAATGTCAATTAATAATAACAAAATTAAATGACAAATAATGACAGTGAGTGTAGCGAGCAAATGACTATGAATGACTATAATCTATTATACAAAAATAACCACTCAAAGTAAAACCATTATTTCATTATTATCCTGCATCAATAAAAAAGTTAAAATATGCCCATACAAAATACAAATAATATAATTTCTATAAAAAATTTAATAAAAAATTTTTATATCGGAGATATAGAAGTACATGCATTACGTGGGATAGATATTGACATAAAAAAAGGTGAATTTGTTGCAATTATGGGCACAAGTGGCTCTGGCAAAACTACTTTGCTAAACATTATCGGATGCTTGGATAAACCAAGCAATGGCGATTATTTTTTAGATGGTATAAATGTAAAAAATTTTTCTAAAAATCAACTTGCACAACTACGTAACCAAAAATTAGGTTTTGTTTTCCAAACTTATAATTTACTACCAAGAACTACAGCATTAGAAAATGTAGAATTACCCTTACTTTATAGTAATACCATTAGTCATAAAAAAAGAAAAGAAAAAGCTATTAAAGCTTTGGAAACTGTCGGGTTAGCTGACCGTATGTATCATATGCCTAACCAATTATCAGGAGGACAACAGCAAAGAGTAGCCATAGCACGTGCTTTGGTTAACAATCCTGTTATTGTCCTTGCTGATGAACCTACAGGAAACTTAGATACACGAACCAGTTTTGATATAATGGATATGCTTCAAAAACTAAATGACAAAGGAATAACAATAGCTCTTGTTACTCACGAATCTGATATCGCTGAATTTGCAACAAGAAATATAAAAATAAGAGATGGGAAAATATATAAAGAATATGAAGTGAAAAATAGGAAAAATGCAAATGAAATATTAGCCAAATTGCCCTTGGATTAAATGTATATTAGTAAATTGAGCTTTGAATCTTGAACTTTGAACTTGTAACATTGAACTTTATGCCTTTGTAACTTTGTAACTTTGGACTTTGAACTTTAAACTTTGATAATTTATAAAAATGAATTTATTAGGTCTTTTGAGATTAGCATATAATTCTTTAAACAGAAACCGACTTAGGTCTTTTCTTACTATGTTGGGTATTATTATTGGCGTTGCATCAGTAATAGCAATGCTTGCAATAGGTCAGGGCTCAAAAAAAAGTATTGAAGAACAAATTACAAGTATAGGAACCAATATGCTTTTTATTAGTCCTGAATCAACACATAGAAGAGGCGTCTCTATGGGCTCGGAAAATACTAAATGTTTGACTGTAAAAGATGGGGATGCTATAAAAGAACAGTGTCATTCTGTTATATATGTCTCACCAATAGTTAGAGGTCAGGGACAAGCTGTCGCAGGTTCAAAAAATTGGCCTACTTATATTTATGGCGTAACGCCTGATTATTTTTATATTAGAAATTTGGAAATAAAAAGTGGCACTGTATTTACTGAAAGAGATGCTAAAATATCAAAAAAAGTATGTCTGATAGGAAAAACTATTGTTGATAATTTGTTCGGAGAAGGAACAAATCCTGTTGGAAAAAATATAAGATTTAATAAAATACCTTTTAAAATTATAGGTATAATCAAATCAAAAGGCGAAAGTACTTTTGGCTCTGATCAGGATAATATCATAATTGCTCCTTTTGCCACAGTGCAAAAAAGAATACTTGCTATTACATATACTCAAACGATTCAGGCATCAACTAAAAGTAAAGAAGTTACAGAACAGGCAATTGACGAGATAGAAAAATTATTACGACAAAGGCACAAGCTAATAACTTCCGATGAATCTGACTTTGAAATCCATAGCCAGCAGGAATTTATGAATATGCTCAGTTCTGCAAGTAATATAATGACGGCTCTGCTTGCTGCTATTGCAGGTATATCATTACTTGTAGGTGGCATAGGCATTATGAATATTATGTATGTATCTGTAACAGAAAGAACCCGTGAAATAGGACTTAGAATGGCAATAGGAGAAAAAGGACGTGATATATTACTGCAATTTTTAATAGAATCAATATTTCTAAGTATTTTAGGAGGAATTATTGGTATTATACTTGGAATTGTTGTCTCAAACGTTGTGTCTAATTTTATGAACTGGCCTGTAATAATAACAGCTAATTCTATTATATTATCATTTTTATTTTGCTCTGCTATAGGCGTATTTTTCGGATGGTATCCTGCAAAAAAAGCATCTAAACTTAATCCTATAGATGCTCTTAGATATGAATAAATCTTTTTATAAGGGAAAAACGATAATGGGTCAAATCAATTGATGAACCGACGGGTTAACCCGTCGGTTGCAGGTAATAATCCGCATATCAACAAGTTTAACCCATGATAGGAAAAACATTGCTATATTGCCTGACTTGACGCCTGCCTGATACTGAACTATACATAGTTATAATCTTCAAAGTTATTGCTGTAAATGTCAGTATCAGTATCAGCATCTGTTAATACAGGTTTTTTCTGTTGAATAAATTTTCCTTTACTTTTAACACATCTTGGGTATATGGCATTTGGGTCAGGAGATAATATTTCCAATAGTTTAATATAAAATGTCCACAAATTGATAAAATCATAAATATATATTATCCGTTGTTTATAGCTATTAATATTGATAAAGTTACCAATTTTAGCTTGGTTCATAATATATAAATTTTTATCTTCTTCTTTTTTGGCTGACATATCAATAAGTGTTATTTCTGCGTTTTTGTTCCATTTATTATCATATATACTAAAAGAAGATAATTCTTTACTGTTAAAGTTAACAGATTTTTGTATGGCTTTATGCAGATCTTCAAATGTTTGTTCCGAACCGATTTCTATGTCTCTGTAAAAACCATTTATTTGCTCATAATAGATTCTGAATTTATATATTTTCATTTTTTTAATATTTAAAAATTAATTAATATTTATCAAAAATGGATTGAGAGTGTAAAGATAATACAAAAATGTTAAATTTCCAAATTTTTAAGTAAAAATTTTTATTTTTTTTTAAAATATTATTTTGAAATTTTAGAATACTATTGGAAATGAATTAATAGAAGTCCCCTTAATCTTTTCAGATTTTCAAAAAATAATTAAATAAAAAGGAAACTGTCTTATATTGAATTGTTAACAAGCCAAATTTATTCTTTTAATGTTATCATATCTATAAATTCTTTTTCTGATATGATTTTAATTCCTAATTTTTGAGCTTTGGCTAATTTTGCAGGTCCCATATTTTCGCCTGCCAAAAGGAAATCTGTTTTTGGAGAGATAGAACTTATATTTCTGCCACCATTTTGTTCAATGATATTTTTTAATTCATCTCTTGAAAAATGAGCAAAAACACCGGATATGACAAAAGATTTTCCCTGTAAGATATTGGACTTGTTAGCATTTTCTTTTATAGCAAACTGAATTCCTTTATCTTTAAGTCGTCTTATTATTGTTTTATTTCTATTATCTTTAAAATAATCAATTATACTTTGTGCTATCTTCTCTCCTATTTCATCAACACTTATTAATTGTTCCAGTGTTGCAGAAGAAAGATTATCTATATTTTTGTAATACTTTGCTAATTTTTTTGCAACTGTTACTCCTACATATCTTATTCCAATGGCAAAAAGCACTCTGTCAAAGGTAACCTCTTTTGATTTTTCTATACCTTTAAGAATATTCTCTACTGTCTTTTCTTTAAATCTTACAATTCTTGTTTTTTCCGTATCCTGATTTACAAATTTCTTTTCAATATTTATCAGTTGTTCATATTTTAGGTCATATAAATCAGCAATATTATTTATTAAGTTATGAGCATACAGAATTTCTATTTTCCCTTGTCCCAAGCTATCAATATTCATTGCATCATGACTTATAAAATGTTCTATCTTTCCTTTTATCTGCGGAGCACATCCAAATTCATTAGGGCAAAAATGTTTTACTTCATCTTGTTTTCTTATCAAAGGTGTTTTACATTCAGGGCAACATTCTATATATTTTACAGGCACAGAATCTTTGGGCCTTTGCAAAAAATCAACTCCAACAATTTTAGGTATAATTTCTCCGCCTTTTTCCACATAAACTATATCATTTATTCTGACATCTAACTTTTTAATGATGTCAGCATTATGCAATGAAGCTCTTTTTACTGTTGTCCCTGCTAATTGCACAGGTTTAAGATTGGCAACAGGTGTGATAGCTCCTGTTCTGCCAACCTGATAACTTATTGACAATAGCTTGGTCTCAACTCTTTCGGCTTTGAATTTATATGCGATAGCCCAGCGAGGATTTTTTGCTGTAAAGCCAAGTTGTTTTTGCTGTTTAAGAGAGTTTACTTTTATAACTATGCCGTCAATATCAAAAGGCAAATCATTTCTTGCTTTGTCCCAGTAATTGATAAAATCAAATATTTTATCAATATTTTTGCATATAGCAATGTGTTCAGAGATTCTAAATCCCCATTTTTTTGCTTTAATAAGATTTTCATAATGAGTTTCAAAAGGTAAGTTTTCACCAAGTATAAAGTATAAGAAGCAGTTTAAAGGTCGCTTGGCAACTTCGGCAGAGTTTAGCATTTTCAAACTTCCTGAAGCAGCATTACGAGGATTTGCAAAAGATATTTCTCCAATATCAGCTCGTTGTTCATTCATCTTCTCAAAGTCATTATGAGAGATATAAACTTCTCCGCGCATTTCAAACTCATAAGCATAATCATCACCACGAAGTTTTAAAGGAATACTTTTTATTGTCTTAACATTGGCAATAACATCATCGCCCTGAATACCATCGCCTCTTGTAACTGCCTGTTTTAAGTATCCGTTAACATAAGTTAAACTAATAGATAGTCCATCATATTTTAGTTCACAAACATATTCTACATCTGTGCCTGTAATCTTTTTTACTCTCTCGTCAAAGTCAATAAGTTCTTGTCTGGAATAAGTATTTCCAAGAGAGAGCATAGGATATTTATGTTTGATATGTTTAAATTCTTTTGCTATTTCGCCGCCCACTCTTTGTGCAGGAGAATCGGGTTTGGAAAATTCAGGATATTCTTTTTCCAGTTTTATTAGTTCTTCCAGAAGCACATCAAAGTCATAATCACTTATCACAGGAATTGACAAAACATAATAGTTGTAATTATGTTCTCTTATTTGTTTTGTTAATTGCTGAATACGATTTTTGGCTTGTTCGGGAGTCATCAAAGTTCAATGTTTATTGTTCAAATGTTCTATTGTGTTTAAAGTTCAAATATCAGAAGTTTAAGGTTAAAAGAGAAAATTCCAACCCGACAGGTCGCGCAGCACCTGTTGGGTTTAAAACAAAAAAATCCTTTTTTATATAAAAAATCACTATTATCCGACTAAAATTGAAAAACAAATTTTTTAAATCATAAAC
>CAZZDX010000060.1:0-13001 GCA_964653185.1 uncultured Bacteroidales bacterium | reverse complement strand
AATTAAACTCTTTCAGAGTTTCAAAAAAGTGTAAACTGCAAAATGAAAGATGCCACCAAAATTATATTATCAATGGCTTAAAAGTCCAAATAAAATTTAAAAAAAATATATTAACTAAAAAAAAATTATGATAAATAAATGGGAATCAAGATATTCTAAAAATATAGTAAACTATGAAGGATATCCAATAGGAAAAACATTAAAATATTTGGAAGACCCTGAAATTATATCTCTTGCAGGAGGATTGCCCTCTCCTGATGTGTTTCAGAAACAGGAAGTTAAAACAATATCTGAAAAACTGTTAAATACAGATATAGATAGGATTATGCAATATTCCACTATTCCGGGAGAATCAACTCTTATAAAAGCAATAATAAAATTTCTGAAAAGAGATAATATAAATGTATCAAAAGAAAATATTCTGATTACTTCATCCGGACAACACGGGCTTGACTTGTTAGGACGACTATTTCTCAATAACAATGATACTGTTATGGTTGACCGTCCTACATTTGCAGGAGCTATAGTCGCATTTAGAATGGAGCGACCTGAATTTGTCGGCGTTGATATTGAAAAAGACGGCTCAAATATTAATGGTTTTAGAAAAAAACTTACAGAGCTAAAAGCTCAAAATAAAATGCCTAAATTTATCTATGTAGTCCCTGACTTCCAAAATCCTACAGGAATAACAATGTGTCTGGAAAAAAGAGAAGCACTGTTAGATTTGAGTTATGAATTTAATATCCCTGTTGTAGAAGATAGTCCATATCGCGACCTGCGATATTGTGGCAAAACTGTGCCTTCTATATTTGAATTAGACCAAAAAAGAAAAGGCGGTAATGTAATTGGACTTTATACTTTTTCAAAATTATTCTGCCCCGGACCACGTGTAGGATTTAGTATTGGACCAAAAGAGGTAATAGAAAAAATGACTAATATTAAAGAAGGAAATGTGCTTAATACACCAAAATATAATCAGGACTTATGTACTGCTTTCCTTGAAGAAATGGATTTGGAAAAACATCTGAAAAAATGCAGAAACTACTACAGCCAAAAACTTAATCTTTTTCTTAAAACTATGGAAAAATATTTTCCAAAACAAACAGGCGTTACATGGACAAAACCAGAAGGAGGACTCTTTCTTTGGGCTACAGTCCCCGATTATATTGATACTGAAAAATTATTTATTCAGGCAACAACTAAATATAAAGTTGCTTTTGTCCCTGGAGAACAATTTTATGGTGAAAACATAGAAAAAAATCATATGCGACTTAACTTTTCTTATGGCTCACAAGAACAATTAACAGAAGCTGTAAAACGACTATCTGCTTGTGTTAAAAATTGGAATAGTTAAGTATAGATAAATTATTTATGAATAATAGATGAACTGATATATAATGCTTTGTTTAAATGATTAAAAAATTGAAATAATTAGAAAAATTATGACTAAAAAAATTAGGTGACGAATTGTCGCAACAAATTACTAATCAGGCAATTGCCTGATACCTGAAGAATTTTGAAAGCAGAAAAACGAAAAAATAATCTTTACAATTATTACAATCTTTACAATTATTTTAGCAATACTTAAACATTTTTACTAAATAAATAAAAAATTAATTAACTTAAAAAAAATACAATGAAACAAAAAATAGCAATTATAGGATTTGGCACAGTAGGCCAAGGAGTAACAGAAATATTATTAAAAAAAAGAACTTATTTAAAAGAAAAATATGATTATGATTTTGATATTGTAGCTGTTGCTGATTTTATTTATGGAAATGTATATAATCCTAACGGACTTGACATTACTCAAATGCTCAATGAAGCAAAACAAAAGAAAAAATTTACAAAGGACTTAACTGACTGGGATAATATTACACTTATCAAAAAAAGTAATGCAACTGTTGTTTGTGAACTTGCATATACTGATCTTAAAACAGGAGAACCTGCCATTAGTCATTGCAAAGCAGCTTTTGAATCAGGAAAACATATAGTAACAAGTAATAAAGGACCTGCTGCTATTGCATATTCTGAGATGAAAAAATTAGCAGATAAAAACAATGTTAAATTTATGATTGAAGGAACTGTTATGAGCGGAACTCCTGTATTAAATCTAACTGAATCACCACTTGCAGGATGTGAGATATCCTCTGCCCGTGGTATCTTAAACGGAACAACAAATTATATTCTTACTCAAATGGAAGCAGGAATGAGTTATAATGACGCATTAAAAAAAGCACAGGAACTTGGATATGCCGAAGCAGACCCAACAGGCGATGTTCAGGGATATGATGCACGTGCAAAAGTTACTATACTCGCTAATGTTGTTATGGGAACACCTCTTAAAATTTCCGACGTATATTGTAAAGGTATTACAGACATATCTATTGATGATATTAATAAAGCAAAAAAACAAAACGCCAGATGGAAACTGATAGGTTCGGTAAAAAAAGAAAACAATAAAATTACAGCATCAGTAGCACCTGAAATGATTGATATGAGCCATCCTCTTGCAGGAATTATGGGTGCAACTAATGCTATAACACTTACTACCGACTTGCTTGGTGATGTTACTATTGTTGGTGCCGGCGCAGGAAAAACAGAGACAGGATTTTCTATACTTACAGACCTTATTAAAATAAACAACTAATTGACAATTTATAATTGACGATTGACAATTTATAATTGACCCCGCTACCGCACGATTGTATCGTGTGGTATTTATTTTTATTTAAATAGGCTTAATAGACAAAATGGTTGCTAAATTCTTATGTAATTGTTATTAGGCATGAATACCCGACAGGTTGTGTCCCTCCTGTTGGGTATATATTTAAATTTCTTATAAAAAAAAGATTTTTCTGTTTTAAACCCAACAGGTGCTGCGCGACCTGTCGGGTTGGAAGAAAAACAGCACAAATAAATAAATAAATAAATAACAATCAACAATCAACAGTCATCAATCAACAATCAACAATTAACAATTAACAATCAACAATCAACAATCAACAATTATCAATTAACAATTATCAATCATAAATAAAAAAAATATTATGTCATATACAAATAAATGGATACATATTAACCTTTCAACAGGGAAATATGAAATTAAAAATACTGATAAATATCTTTTAGAAAAATATATTGGAGGCAAGGGCTTAGGTTTTGCTATACTTGATAAGATAGCTCCTAATCCCGAGCCACTTGGACCGGAAAATCCTTTGATATTTATTAATGGTCCTTTTACAGGAACCAAAATCCAGACAAGTGCACGGACTTGTCTGGTTACTAAATCGCCTCTTACAAATTCAATACAGGATTGTCATTGCGGAGGCAACTTTGGTCCACGTATTAAAGCTGCCGGATATGATTATATCATTATTACAGGAAAATCTAAAAAGCCGGTATATATATATTTAACAAACGAAAAAGTAGAAATCAATGATGCTTCAAATCTATGGGGAAAAGGAATATATTATACTAACGATAAATTAAAAGAAAAACATCAATGGAAAAATCCCAGAGTGGCAGCAATAGGACCTGCTGGCGAAAATCTTTCAAAAATCGCATGTATTGGCATTGATAAAGACAGACAATTTGGAAGAGGTGGCGTAGGATCTGTTATGGGCTCTAAAAATTTAAAAGCAGTAGTTGTTGACGGAGAGAACCCTGTAAAATATTATGACGAAGAGAAATTTGATAAATTAAACAAACAACTCACAAAAGACATTTTAAATAATGATGGTGTCCAATTCCGCCGTGAAAAAGGAACTATGAAATGCATACGCAGTGGTCAGGAATATGAATTTCTGCCAACAAAAAATTTTCAGTTATGTCAGTTTGACGAATTTGAAAAAATCAGTTCTGAAACAACACGAAAAGAGCTAAACTGGAAAAATACAAGTTGCTATAACTGTGCAATACAATGCTCTAAATTTGCTACATGGGACAACCATAAAATTGAAGGTCCTGAATATGAAACAACAGCATTTTTTGGCTCAGGATGTATGATATCAAACATAAAAGATGTTGCACTGGCAAACGAAATATGTAACGACCTTGGTATGGATACTATAAGTGCCGGCATCACATGCTCTTTTGCAATGGAATGTTATGAAAAAAATCTTGTTGACGACTGGGACGGACTGAAATTAGAATGGGGCAATGCTTTGGCTCAAAGAGAACTTTTAAACCTTATGGCAAGCAAAAAAGGAATTGGAAAAATATTCTCTGACGGAACACGTATAGCATCACAAAAAATAGGAAAAGCAAGTGAAGAATTTGCTGTAAATATATATGGTATGGAAATATCCGGTGTTAATCCAAAGGGCGCTCTCACAATGGGTGTTGCTATGTCTGTTGCTGACTTTGCCAGCCATACACGACTATGGTGCACAGAAGCAGAAATGGGAGAAAGTTTTAAAATAGAAGATATACCAGTAACAGTTGCAGACGGACTGGACGAAGTAAATACACGCAATTGCCTTGTAATATGCGACTTTGTTCCTTATGGCTTTGACAGATTAGCACCGTTATTAAATGCAGCAACAGGATTTAACTATACACCTGAATCTTTGAAAAAAATTGGAGCAAGGATAACAAACTTAGCTCGCAGATATAATATACGAAATGGAAGAAATTATACTGATGATACTTTGCCTGAAAGATTCTTTAAAGAAAAATCATTATCAGGATTTATGAGAGATAAAATGCTTGACAAAAATTTCTTTAAATCAATTATCCAAAAATATTACACTATACGCGGATGGAACGAAAAAGGAGAACCAACAAAAGAAACAATTGAAAAATATGATTTGTAACGGCAGTTTGTCTAAAAACTCGAAATTATTGAATTTTTTATTGTTTTTAGACATTCTGACGGATGGGCAGTTGCTTTTCGATGGCGATATTTAGCACTGACTTTTCCACGAAGAACAAAGGTTTCAATATGCACCTCACTATCATACGAAGCACTGAACCGCCACTGACAGCAAACGCCTGTTGGGTGCTGGTGTTCAATTCAATATAGATTTTAATTTTTCTTCAAGCAATGAAACATCATATAAATCTCTGATATTCAATGTTAGTTTGTAATTGACTTGATTTTGAGGGTTCATTTGTACTAATTGCTTTTCAAATTCGTCTTGTTTTATGTAGAATTTTCTATCTATGTGGTGGTAAGACACATCACTTTTCGAGAAAATTCTAAAATGAATAGAATCTTCACAAATTCCCAAACACAACAGATAGTTATAATTGTAGTTCGGATTTATACCATTGAACTGAAAAGTATTGTTTCCTCTGCCTTTTCGTGCTGTTTTGACTTCAAACAAAATGCCTTTTTTTGTTTGAATATCATATTCGTTGTGAATAATGACGTCATCAATTATTTCGACAAATTCCTCAACAATGGTTTTGGCAAATTCTTCACCTATTTGCCCAATAGCATTGCCTTCAAAATCTCTAATTTTTGAGAACTTTTGATTATAATTTCTTCCAAGATTCAATTCTTGATGCTTACGATCAATGATATCTTTCAACTTTGTTTCTAACTCGTTTACATTCAACATAATATTTGTTGTTTTTGATTTGTTAATTTATCAGCATTATCTTGTAAAACATGAAATATATTTGATTTACCGATATGATAACACGAGTTGGTTGCCAAACTTGCGTATTTTTTCCAATCTGTTGTTTCAAGTATTTGTTTTACAGTATTTTTAATTGTTTCATTTTCAGTTGTAAAAACGATTGCCACGCCTGATTTATATTTTACTTCGTCAAATGAATATACAATCGAAATTTTATTATGAAAAGTCGAGGAAATATAAAAATCCGCTTTTCTATCAAAAATCCATTTTTTACCACATTCTCGCTTTTTTGCCAAAGAAACAGTATAAACTTTCAAAATATCGCCAAATGGCTCTTTATGTCGGTTATTGTACCAACTAAATTCCTCATTTTCAAGTTTATGGTTTTTACTCCAAATTTGAAATACACATTTTACATCAACAGTTTTTTGTGTTGTTGGCACATAAAAAGAGTTTTTAGGTAGTATTTCTGAATGGATTAAATTAAATCCTTTCACTCTATATTTTATTGAACCTTTTCCCTTACTTTCAAAAAACATTGGAAGTATAAAACATACATATTCGGCTTTCTGAGAATGATTTATGAAATTCAAAGCCATAACACCCCTATGTCCAAATGGCGGATTTCCGATTACAATCAGTTTTTCGTTTGGTAAATTAAATTTCAAATAATCGGATTTTATAATATCGTTTCCTAACGGACTAATATCAACTCCAAGTTTTTTATTTTCTGGTAATAAATCAAAAAAACAACCTTCTCCAACACTTGGCTCTAACCAAATATAATCATCAATATTTGTTTCATATTGTATGATAAAATCATAAGTTTTTTGATACAAAGATTTAGCCAATTCTTTATTAGTAAAATATTGATCCAATAAATTGCCGGAATTTTCTTTCATCAAATTCCCATTTACATATCTAAATTCTTTACCAAACAATGTATCCATTATAACAAAATTTAATCTGCAAAAATACGAATTTATTTTGGATTTTCAATAAAAAAAACATTCTCAAAGAAAATATTTTTTAGTGCGTAACTGAATGAACACTACCACAAACAATAAAGAGGGTTGAAAAAAAACAAAAAGGGAGTTTCCAAAAAGTTACAATTTCAATATATTTCATTCTGTCGAATTGGTCAGTCAATTAGTTTCAGCACGGTTGCTCGTTACAATTGCACCCAAGGGCAGTTTGTCTAAAAACTCAAAATTATTGAATTTTTTATCATAAGCAAAGATATATTGCAATACATTCCTGCAATATGAACAAACTCTATATAGAATTTTCTATATTCCAAACAAACGCTCTTAAACCCTGCTCTTCTGCTTCCTTGTTTAATAATTGTAGCCTTTCAAGTAAAATCGGTATTTTTTCGTCTTCAACAATTATTAAATGTGCATTATTCAATTCAGGCCAGGTATGGGTTCCCTCATGCGGTTCACCTTTGTATGTTCCCTGACCTTTTATATCAGTCCATTGTGTATAGCCCCGAATGGATAGTTTGCCTAATATTTCCCGAACCATTTCCGTGAGTGATTGATTATACGAAATAAATACTGCTTTCATTGTTTTATTATTTTTTTGTTATTAAAATTGCTTTACGTTCTTTTTTTATTTTACCTACGCCAAAAATGGTGTAAATAGTAGGAATTAAAACTAATGTTACTATTGTTGAAAAAGTTAGACCACCAAAAATAGCAATAGCCATAGGTCTCCACATTTCAGAACCGCTTCCGCTTAAAAATATCATCGGCATCATTGCAAGAATCATTGTTAAAGATGTCATTAAAACGGGTCTCAATCGTGAACGACCCGCAGAAACAACAGATTGCTTTAATGAATAGCCTCTGTTAACCAGCAAATTAGTATAGTCAACCAAAATGATACCGTTTTTTACAACTATTCCAATTAACATAACCGCACCAATTAATGAAATGACATTAATAGTAGAATTAAAAATATACAAGGATAAAAACACTCCTGTAAAGGCAAACGGGATGGAAAACATGATAATGAAAGGTTTGCTCAATGATTCGAATTGCGAAGCCATCACAATATAAACTAAAATTAGCACAAGGAATATTAACATGTACAAACTTTTAAACGAATCCTGCATATTTTCTACGCTACCACCGAAATCTATTGCAACATCCTTAGGTATATCCATTTTTGCAATTTCTTTTTCAAGAGCTGCTTTTACTGTACCTATATCGGAGCCTGAAAGTGCTGATGAAACAGTTACTACACGAACTTTATTCTCTCTTTCAATGTTTGGTGGAGAATAAAAACGTTTTAATTTGGAAATTTCACCCAATTTGATCATTTTACCTTGCGGGGTCGCAATACTAATGTTAGCAATGTCTTCGGTCGATTGTCTGAATTTTTCATCATAACGAATAATTACATCATATTCATTTCCGCTTTCCTTATATTTTGTAGCAGTAACACCTGTTATTCTATTACGTATTGCACTGGCAACAGTAGCAGTATTTAATCCGAAAGAAGTCATTTTTTTATTATCCAAAATCAATTGCAATTCAGCTTTTTCTTTATCGCGACTTATTAAAATATCTTTTGTCCCTTTTATTCCCTTCAATGCCTGAGCAATTTTTTCAGAGATAATATTTGTTTCATCAAAATTGTTTCCAAATACTTTTACTTCCAGATTATTACCTCCCATACCCATACTAGCTGACCCACGAGAACTGCCCGGATCAACATAATATTTTTCAACTTCAGGCAATTTTTCTATGTCTTTTCGCATTTCATTGGCAACTTGAAAAATATCTTTGTTGCGTTCTTTCCGAGGTTTCATTTTAAAAGTGTAGTTAATAATATAATTTCCCGTTTCTGAAAAAATAGCTGCTAAACTACTTTCATCGCCTGTGCCGGCACTTGTTGAAACTATTTCTATTTCAGAATATTTGTTAATAAAGACAGAATCCAAATACTTAGCCGTTAATATTGTTTCGTCAAGTTTTACACCTTGTGCAAGTTTTACTTGGGCTGATATTCTATCATTATCCGAACTTGGCATAAATTCAGAACCAATTAACTTAATAAGAAACATGGATGAGATAAATACAATGGTTGCAATACCAATTACTGTCCAACGATGACCGACTGCCCACGAAAGTATTTTTCCGAATCCATTATCTAATTTTTCGAGAATATTATGTGAAAACCAATAAAATTTGCCCCCGATATTTTTTTTATCAGGATTTTTAGTTTTAAGCATTTTAGATGCTAACACTGGTGTTAATGTTAGCGAAACAATAACCGACGTGGCAACAGCAATAGTTACAACCCAACCAAGCGGTTTGAAAAGAATTCCGGTTATACCTCCTAACATGGTTAAGGGAAGAAAAACAGCAATAATGGTAAGCGTTGATGCAATAACAGCCAAACTTACTTCATTTGTACCGTAAATAGCTGCTTCGCGGGCGAAACCACCACGTTCCAGTTTTTTAGTAATATTTTCGAGTACTACAATAGAGTCGTCAACTACCATACCAATGGCAATGGAAAGTGATGAAAGTGTGATGATATTGATAGTTCCTCCTGATAAATACATATATATAAATCCTGCAATAAGAGAAATCGGTATTGAAAGGGATATGATAAATGTTGCACGCCAACGTCCCAGAAAAAATAACACAACAATTACAACAAATATCAATGCGTAAATTAATGTTTCAGATAGATTATTTATTGAATCAATTGTATTAGTCGATGAATCCATAAGTATCTCAACTTTTACATCAGGAGGCAGTGTTTTCTTAATCTGTTCAAGTTTTTCCTTTATTTTGTTAGCTACAGTTACTGTATTGGCATCAGATTGTTTTTGAATCATTATACGAACATTTTTTCCTCCATTTGCCCGTTCATAGGATTTGATGTCTTTTAAACTATCTCGTACAGTTGCTATATCTTTAAGATATACTGTTTTTCCATTGAAATTTCTAATGATTATATTTTTAACAATATCGCTATTTTCAAATTCTCCTTGCAATCTGAGTGGTAAATCTGATTTCCCCATTTCAAGATTACCGGAGGGTAAATTAAGGTTATTGGCTGCCAATATTCCTGCTATTTGTTCGACCGTTAAGTTATAAGCATCTAATTTTCTTGGGTCCACATCAACCATGACAGCCCTTACTGGTGCGCCCATCTGAATAATATTTCCAACACCATCAATGCGGTTAAGAGGTTGAATAAGTTTTTTATCCAAAATATCTTTAATCCCTGCATAACTTTCAGTAGAAGTAATAGTAAACATAATTACAGGAATCATACTTGTACTCATTTTAAAAATAGTAGGACTTTCTACATCCTCAGGCAAGTTTCGTTCTGCCATACCTACTGCATCTCTAACTTCGTTGGTTGCCTCATCTAAGTTAGCTCCCCATTCAAATTCTAAAGAAACAACAGATATATTATCTTTTGAACTGGATGTTATCTTTTTAAGATTCGTAAGCGAGCCAAAACCGTCTTCCAGTTTTCTAGATATATTTTGTTCCACATCAGCAGCGTTAGCTCCAGGATAATAGGTAAACACAGAAATAAAAGGCGGATCCATTTTTGGGAAAAAATCCACAGGTAAATTAAGGTATGAATAAATCCCAAAAATTACAACCCCAATACATATCATGATTGTACTAATAGGTTTTTTGACAGCGGTACTATATATGCTCATACTTTGTATTTTTAAAGTTCAATTAATTATTTAATTATTATAGACGATTGATTTTCGAGTTTGTTCTGACCTACAACAATTATTTCATCGCCAGCTATAACCCCTTCTAAAATCTCAATTTTATCGTCAAACATACGTCCTGTTTTTACCTGTGTTTTAATAGCTACATTATTCTTATTTACGAACACGTACATATCATTGGTACCTGTTTGCTTAATGAGAGCAATAGATGGAATCAGAATCGCATTGCCCTTACAAAGATTAAGTTGTATTTTTGAAAACATGCCGGGACGTAATTTCAAATGATAGTTTTTAATTTGTACTTCTGCTGTAAAAGTTTTTGTAGTATTATCAATAGTTGGATATATCCTGAAAATTTCTCCTTTAAATGTTAAGTCAGGATATATTTCTGATTTTACATCAGCTTTCATTCCTTTAGTAATCAAAGGAAAATAACTAGCTGAAATTCCTATAAGGGCTTTAAGTTGATTAATTTGCACGATGGTAACAATAGCCGATTTACCGACTTGTGTGTTAGGTGCACCGGAAAAATTTTCTCCATTTTCAAAATATTTACCTGAAATTATACCAGTAAAAGGTGCTTTTAACTGAGTATTATCGACAAGGAACTGATAACTTACTTTTGCAGCATCATAGGCGGTTTTAACTTGATCATATTGTTGGTCCGCAATACTATTTGTTTTTTTAAGTGCTTCTAAACGTTTAAAATTGGTTTCCAGGTTTAATAAGTTGATGCGTGCAGATTCCATGTTAGTGCTATCCATTATTGCTATTACTTGTCCTTTAGAAACGCGGTTCCCAATTTCAACATTAATTTTTTCTATTTTCCCGGGAGCAGCCGGAGCAAGATAAACTTCTTTGAAAGGAATTAATGTTGCCGTATAATCAATGTTACGAGTTATTAACTCCTGCTTGACTATCATTGTTTTTACCGGCACAGATTGTTTTATGTCAGATTGATTTTTTTCTGCTTTATTATCCTTTTTTGAAGTACACGATGAGCCCATGATTAATATTCCTGTCATTAAAGACAAAGCCAAAATTTTTATTGATTTCATATTTTCTGTTTTTTAAAGGTTGTTATTAATTTTTCGTAATGCTAAATCGGCATTTAATAATTGAAGTAAAGTGCCTGTATAATCTGATTCTGCTTTAAGATAATCGTTATTGGCACTAGTAAGTTCAAGAATGGAAACCACACCTTGCTGATATTTTAGTTGCATTTTATCGAGTACTTCTTTTGCAATATCTACATTATTTTTTTGGTTTTGATATTGCTCAAAAAAATTTTTATAGTTAAACCTAAGTTGTTTCTGTGCCATTGACAACTGTTGTGTTAATAATTCTTTAGTATTATTACTTATATCATAATCAATTTTTGCCTGGCTTAATTTTGCCGATCTAATGCCACTTGAAAATATAGGTATGCTTAAAGATAAACCAATTACATCTTTTGGTGTCATATCAAAATGTGCTGTTTTAATTTTTTCGGTATGCGAATAGTAACCAACAAGGGTGGGTAAATAATTAGTTTTTTGTATTAAAATTTGTTTTTTCATAATCTCACCTTGCATAGAAACCAGTTGATAATCAATATTATTTTGAATATTAAAACTGTCAACTACCAAGTATTGAACAATATTTTTTTGAAAGATTTCATCAATCGTTGAAGAAAGTTTAATTGGTATATCTGTATCTAATCCCAATTGCAACCGCAACAGGTTGTATGCCAGTTCTAATTGCCTTTCTGTTGATTTCACAGCATTGTCAAGTGACGTTACCATTACTGAAAGCTTTTTGGCATCGGTTTCTTCAATTAAACCAGCATTAGCCATATTATTGGTTTTTTCATAAATAGTATTAGCATTTTTTTTATTTTCTTTTAATATCTCCAATATTTGCTTACTAACCAATACTGCATAATAAGCCTGTATAGTTTGTTCTTTTACATTGAGTTCGTCTTTTTTGTAGCTTTGTTCTGTTATTGTTTTTGCCAGTTTTACAAGTTGAACTCCAACAATAAAATTACCACTGAATATCAATTGATTTGCACTTGCCTTGAAATTACTTGTCGGATTAAATTCAATGGCAATAGGTGGTGCTAAAGGATTTATTTGAAGTGCTGCCTCAGCTCCTAAAAAGTTCGAATAATCTAAAGAAGCACTAATTTGTGGCAAGCCCTGTGCTATTGTTTCCTTAATTTTTTTAGCTGATTTATCAACAGCAAATCTTGAATTAATCAATGTTTTGTTGTGCGCAATAGCATAGATTACAGCACTATCTAATGACAACTTCAATGGCTCTTGTGCTTGTAACGATAAAACAAGCAAGCAAAAAACACTTATAAAAATTATTTTCATTTTCATTTCTATTAATTAATTAATTATATCCCTATTTTTGTTGGTATTACAAATTGTTGGTATATAGTGTCTGTAAGAAAACGCTAATAATTTCGTTACGCTTGTTTTTAAATTTAGTCGATTACTTTAGTAAACTCCTAAATTTAAAACCTTCGCAAGCCTCGTTCTTGTCGCTTTCTTATCAGACACTTCAAAAATTTATAGTTTTCGTACAAGCACTAAATAGTACAATATTTAAAATTCCGAGTTTCAAGTTCAAATTTTATTCTTATTCTTATTTTACTTCTTTTAATTTTTCTTCAAAATATTTAATTCCTTTATCGCTTGCAATGC
>CAZZDX010000059.1:0-13011 GCA_964653185.1 uncultured Bacteroidales bacterium | reverse complement strand
GAATATTTAAAACAAAAAAAATAAAATTAAGCAGTAAAAATTTAATTTTGAAATTATAATATTTTATAAAAATGGCAAAAACAGAATCCAATCTCAAAAATATGGTTTTAACATTACTTGTTATAACAGTTGTAGCAAGTTTTTCATTAGGATCTATTTATAATCTTACAAAAGAACCTATTGAAAAATCAAAAAAATTAAAAAAAGAATTGGCAATAAAAAAAGTTGTCCCTGAGTTTGATAATATTAAGACCTATAAGGTTAAGCCCGAAGATGGCACAGATTCTCTTGTTTTTAATGAAGTATATAAAAATGATGAATTAGTAGGCACAGCAATAGAAACATATACAGACAAGGGTTTTGGCGGAAGAGTCAGATTAATGGCAGGTTTTTTACCTGACGGGACAATAAAAAATATAGAAATTCTTGAATTAAAAGAAACGCCCGGTTTAGGAACTAAAATGGTTGAGCCAAAATTTAAAGACCAGTTTAATGATAAAAATCCTGATAGTTTTAAACTAATTGTAGATAAAGATGGCGGTGATGTTGATGCAATAACAGCAGCAACTATCAGTTCCCGTGCTTTTTGTGATGCAGTTCAACGTGCTTATAATGTTTTAAAAAAACAAGGAGGAAATAAATAATGAATCAATGGAAAAATTTTACTAAGGGTATTATAAAAGAAAACCCTGTTTTTGTAATATTACTGGGTTTGTGTCCTGTATTAGGAGTAACAACCTCTGCAATGAACGGATTAGGAATGGGATTAGCAACCAGTTTTGTCCTTGTTATGTCAAATCTTGTGATTTCATTAATTAAAAATTTTATTCCTGACAAAGTAAGAATACCTTGTTTTATTGTTGTCATTGCTTCGTTTGTTACAATAGTTCAGATGGTAATGCAGGCATATTTACCGGAACTTTATAAACAGTTAGGCATATTTATACCTCTTATTGTTGTCAACTGTATTATATTAGGCAGAGCAGAAGCATTTGCTTCTAAAAACAATGTTATTTCATCAATAATTGATGGATTTGGAATGGGACTTGGCTTTACACTCGCAGTTACAGTTTTAGGGATTATCCGTGAGATATTAGGAAGTGGTTCTATCTTTGATATTGTTTTTGTTGGTGAAAACGCAAAGACCATATTACTTTTTGTAATGCCTCCGGGAGCATTTATTGTCTTAGGATATTTAATAGCATTAGTTAATAAATTTGAGAAGTCATCATAAATAAAGAAATTTTGTATTCTATCAGAAAAAAATAATAATTTATGATTCAAAGTTTAAAGTGAGAATACGAATAAATTGTTACATTGTTAAATTGTTAAATTATTATATGATTAATGAGTGTAGTCTAATAACTAATAATAATCAGGAACTACCTGATAAATTAAAACACATAAAAATATAAACACATGAATTATTTTATAATTATAATATCAGCAATATTTGTTAATAATATAATATTAGCACAATTTTTAGGAGTATGCCCTTTTCTTGGTGTATCAAAAAAAACATCTACAGCAGTAGGAATGTCCGGTGGCATTTTGTTTGTGATGACATTAGCCACTTTGGTTACCTGGTTAGTACAATATTATGTTCTTAATCCTTTTGGATTACAGTTTATGCAGACCATTACTTTTATTTTAGTAATTGCTGCGTTAGTTCAGATGGTTGAAATTGTTATAAAAAAAATCAGTCCTTCTTTATATCAGGCATTAGGTATTTATCTTCCTTTGATAACAACAAACTGTGCTGTATTAGGTGTTGCAATATTAGTGATACAAAAAGATTTTAACCTTATGGAGAGTGTTGTATTTGCTATATCAACAGCAATTGGCTATGGCTTGGCTTTAATAATTTTTTCAGGATTAAGAGAACGTTTTGATTTGATTGGTGTCCCAAAAGGTATGCGTGGTGTTCCTATTGCTTTAATTACCGCAGGAATACTTTCACTTGCATTTATGGGATTTTCCGGAATTGTTTAAACTCCTTATTTTTTTGATACAGAATAAATAAAAATACTGCAAAAAAAACAGTAGCAGGAATTTTAAGCCGTACCAAAGCTCCAAAATTTGCTGTGGTTAATCCAACAGAAAAGGAAAAAATTAATATAAAAGAACAAAAGAATATAAGTAAAGGGTCCTGGATAATAAATTTGAATACTTTTAAAAGACCTATATAAAATATAAAATAAATAAATAAAATAAGAAATATAAAATTTTCTATTCCTGATATAAGCATTGTTACGCTATGTACTTCCCATATAAAAGGTCTAAACAGACCGGCTATTATTGCAGCAGGAGCTTTTGATACAATACTTGAAAATGAATTATCAAAATTGCCGATATTAAAAGAATTTGTTCCATATTGATCTCTTATTAAATCTTGCTGAGTAACCTGAGCTTTTTTTATTGCACTGTCAACTGATGAATAAGCCCCAAGTTCTTTACTAAATATTGAAAACGATGATGTGCAGATAATAATTCCAATAACAAGTAAAGCAGGTGCAGAGAGATATCTTAAAACTTTATTCTTAATTGATTTAATTTGTTTAAACAATACCCATACAAGAACGTTGGGTAATAGTGCTACTAAAATATATGGCTTTAATATAATCAAAATCCAAAAATTGATGATTAATACAATTATATTTACAGGAATTTTAGATTTTTTAATAAATATCATATAAGTATTATAAGTAAACCAAAGTGTTGCGGCAAAAGTAAAAGTATCTTTCATTATGCCGGACCCCCAAAATATCAATGAAGGGATACAGAAAACAGCTATGGCAAATTGTTTTGTTATTTTAGGATATATTTCACAAAGCATTAGGTAAAAACGCCATATACCAGCATAAGCAACCCAATCCAAAATAATAGTGCATAACAAAAATTTATTAAATGAAATTAGTAAAAAAGGAGTTATCAGACGCATAACTGCAAAGGAATCTGGTTTTAAAAAATACATGCTCCACATAGGCCAGCCAGTAGTAACATCAAAATAAGACCAATTTTCAACTGTTGTGTTACCAAAAAGGATAGATAGACAAGGATAAGTATGCTTAAACAATAAATTAACTAATGCTCTTCCTCCAGAAAAATAATTAAGTGTATCGCCACATTTATAATAAAAAATATAAATTAAAGTAAATAATATACCTCCTGTAATTTTTATAAATAAACCTGCTGTATAATATTTATAAACAGGATTATCGTTAATATGTTTATTTTTTATTCTATTAGAAACTAAAAAAATTATTATTAAATAAACAGGGAGTAAAATAAAATTCCAAATATCTAAATATTCTTTATAATCAGGCATTGTTTTAATTACTAATTTTTTGTAGCTATTCACCCGTAGGAAATATCCAACGGGGTAATTTTAGTTCAAAGTTCAAGGTTCAAAGTTCAAAGTTCAAAGTTCAAAGTTCAAAGTTCAAAGTTCAAGATTTGTTTTTATATTTAAAACCTTTAAAATCCGAATCTGACAAATAATTAATTAAACCTCCAATAAGTTTACTAGTTTGAATCGCAAGAATATATATATTATCAAATTGCTTTTTTGTAATATAGTTCTGATCTATTGCTCTATATAATTGAGACCTTACTTCACCTGTAGAACCTTTTACAATATATAAAAACTGCATGAACTCTTTATTTCCACTTCTTTCAAATCCTTCAGCAATATTATCCATAGATGAGCCACTTGAATCTCTTATTTGGTTTTTAAACCCAAAATTTTTGGCAAACTCACCTTCTTTGGTAATCTTATAAACTTCTTTTGATAATTCTCTTGCTTTCTGCCAAACTTTTAAATCTTCAAATCTTTTTATTTTTTCCATTTTATTGATTAAACTTTGAACTTTGAACCAATTAGGTTAATCCTGATACATTGTAATTATTACATTTTTTATTAAGATGAATAGTAACTGTTTTTTTACAAATAAGATCTCCAATAGAAGTGCCTATTTCATCTCCAATAAGCTTACATTTAACAATAAACATAAAATAAATATTTTTATTTTTTACTAAATTCAGGCATTCAAAATTTCCCTGACCTTTTGCAATAATTAATTCAGATTTATCAAAAATATTTTTAAATTCATTTGAGGTTGTCTCTAAAATTGTTCCTGGTGCATCGTCGCCATTGTCAATTACTTTAACCATATTTATTAATCCAATATCTTTTGCATCTTCTATAGTTGCATCGTTTATTGTTGGATATCCTCTTACAGCAACAATAATTTGTTCTTTTTTTATAATTTTTTTCTCTAATAATATTTGGAGCAATAATTTGTCAAAAACTATTTCGCCTGCATTATCTGCGAGATATAAAACAGATTTCCCTTGTTTTAAGTCCTTTATTAATATATCTGAATCGTCAATTTTTAAATTTTGTTTCAAGGCATTTTTAATTGTTTCTTCCATACTTAAATTATGATTTGGAGACATATCAATAATATTGCCTGCAATAGATAAAGTGAGTGCTGATTTTACAGGATTATCAGTATGGTTAATTTTTTTATAAAAAAAATCATATTTATCAAGTATTTGTTTGTTATGAATTTTTTTTAGATCAAAATAAGGATCTTTTGTATTAAGTATTTTTTTTATCATATTATGTGTATATCTTCCTATTTCAGGAGGAGAAAGCTCAAAGTCAACAGTAGAAAGATAAACCAGAAATTTTCTTGTCATTTGTTTTTGCACATTTTCATCAACATTAAATTCATTTAATAGATTAAAAAAACTGTGCAATATACATTCCAGACATTTTAAATGGATTTTCATTTTTTTATATTTTCGTATTTAATTCAATTTCAGTTACTTCAGTCAGGCGCCTGATTGATACATTTTTTTTAACTAAATAAAGTTAAAAATTTTTCTGCATTAGTATCTATATCGTGATTTTCTTTTGTAAATTCAAATGCATTATTACTCATTCTGCTATATAAATTTTTGTCTGATAATAAAGTTCTTAAATTATCATTCATTAAGTCAAAATTATTCTTGCAACAAAATCCGGCATTATATTTTGTTATAAGGTTATCATAATTTAGTATGTATGAAATTATTGGTAAACCTGTGGCAGCAGCTTCTAATACGGTCATTGGCCAGTCACCTTCAAATGCAGAGGTAACACAAAATAGTTTACTTTTTGACAAAAAATCATAAGTGTTTTTATTTTTAGCAAAATCTATAAAATCTAAATTCTTTATTTGCTCTGATTTTTTTTTAACCTCTTCAAAATAGTTTTCATTATTTAATACCGAAGGACAAATCATCAAAAATTTAAAGTCCTTATTCAAAGTTGCTAATTTTATAAAAGTTTCGGGATTTTTCCACTTCTCACATCTACCAATCCATATACAGTCATAAGTTTTATTTTCTGTTTTTTTTATTACAGAAAAATCAAATCCTTTTTTTAAAATTTCAATATTGGATTTTGGAAATTTCTTTTTAAGATTACCATATTCATAGCTATTTTGAACAACAATAAGAGTAGAATATTTATAAACCAAATTTGCTAAAAATCCTTTAAATTTTTTATTATAAATTTTATCTGTCTTATCTGTCTCTCTATCATGCGAAACCATATAAATAAACTTTTTGTGCTTAATTTTACAGTAATATGCTATTATCCCAGAATAAATAGTTAAAGTCCTTTGTATATAGACATCAGCATTAATTTTTTTAAAGACCCTGTAAAAGTCAATAATCTGCTTAATTATAATATTATCAAAATTTAATGATTTCCATACATTAATATTATCATATTGTTCAATATCTTTTTGTTTGTAATCAGCAACTATAAAGTGAATATTCAAATCTTTATGTCTTGCAAAATTTTTGGCAAGCAAATTAAGTTGGACTTCTGAACCTCCAAATGTTGACTTAACATTATTATTAAATAAAGGATAAGCTTTTGGTGATATAAAACAAATTCTCATTAATGTTGTCTTTTAAATATATATGAACAATAACTGTTGTCCGATATTTTTTTTGAAAATTGTATTAGGCAACCGCCTGATTATACTTTGTTAGGCAATTGCCTAATTTTGCGTAATATGATTTGTCATTCATAGTCATTTGTTCGCGGAGTTTATCTCGATGAATATCAGGGCTCACTGTCATTGGTTGTCATTTAGTTTTTGCTATTATTAATTAAGGGAACTTCTATTAATTCATTCGCATCAAGATTTTCACAACTAATTTAATTTACAATTTGCTAAAATACATTTTTACACTAAATTTGTGGTCAGGCAGTTGCCTGATTATTTTTTATAAAGATTTCTAAACACCTGCATAAATAAAAGTTACTATAACAGAAGGTCCAATATAGAAAACTAAAAAAGCCAGCAGAGCAAGTATTATAAATATAGGGGCTAAAAAAAATAATTTATGCTTTTTGATTAAAAAAAATAATTCTTTTAATATATATTTAATTTTTCTCATATCTTATTTATTTATAAATTATGATTGATGAATACTATTTTTGATATTAGCATTATAGTCCTTTGCTTTGTTCCAAAAAGTATATTCTGATTCGTAATTTTGTTTTAACATATTCTTTTTAAAAATTAAAATAAAGATTAATGTAATTCCAAAAAATAAAAAATAAAGTAAAAATAAAAATATTGTTATTAATATTTTCTGAACAAATATAATGATAATTTGTGTTACTATTTTATAAATATATTTTATTTTTTTGAACATTATGAAATTGTTAATAATTATGGGTCTATGTTAAATATAGTGGATAATTTTAGTCATTTTAAGTATTTTATTATTACCAACCTAAATCAACATAGATCCTATTTATATTTCACATTCTATTTTTTTGAGAACATCATTAACGATTTTTTTATCAAAATTTATTTCCAAATCTTTTAAAGATTGCTCTTTTGTTGTTTCGCCTAATCTTATTTGTTTGCTCATTTCTATATGATAGTGCGTATATCCATAATGTTTCATTGTTAAGTAAGTGCTGGGAAAATTCATCATACAATTTGTTGAGCCAAATGGATAGCTTAATTCTGGAACTTTCCATTTGAGTTTATCATTTAGTATTTTAATGTTTTTTTCTTGTTCCCATTCCAAATACCAGTGAGGAGAAATCATAACACTTTTAAATTTTTTTCTTGATGTTTTTAAAGCTTCATTTACACTTCTTGGAATTTTTTTGTATTTAGAAATTTTTCGCAAAATATTATTTATAAAGTCATAAGTTGCTTTTGACATTTCAGCATATTCTGTTCCCGATTCTTTTCCTTGTGTGGATTGCCCTTTTGTCCATCCTGCAATTATCAAAGGAATTTTATATTTAGCAGCAAATTCATATACAAGTTGTATATGCCAAATAGTGCAGATATGACATATAGGAACTTTGCTTTTTGTTTTTATTATCAAAGCAAAGGCATCATTCATAAAATCTGTTTTGTGATAAACCCAGTCAACTTTTAATATATCAACAGCATTTTTTATATTACTGATTGCTTCATTGCTTTCAAATCCATTATCAAATGTAAAAGCCAAAGGATTCATTTTGTATCGTTCTTTCATATAATATAAAGCCATAGTGCTGTCTTTGCCGCCACTGCACATAACCAGACAGTCATACTTTCCTTTCCCCTGATATTTTTTTAATATTTTAATCAGGTCTGATTCTAATAATGGTTTTTTTTCGCCTGAGGCAGATATTTTTTTCTCTTTATCAAAATTAATGCATATATTACAAATGCCGTCATTATCTAACCAAATATCCGGTTTATGCTCAGTTAATAAGCATCGTTTGCATTGTTTATTCTGTAATATCATTTTTTTTGTCTGTTGATTTTATTTCCCAATTTAATAAAGATGGGTCTATGTTAAATATAGTAGGTAATTTTTTGTTTTATATATTTTTTTATAACGTAGAGACGATGCATGCATCGTCTCTACTGTCCTCTCATTATTAATATTTTTATTCTGAAAATTAACAATAATAAAAATATATAAATTAAACTTATAAGCCAAATTTGGGAAATTCGTAAAATTATTTACCCAGCCAAACCAACATAGACCCATAAAGGTTTTAAAAAAATATATTATCTAATTGAATTAAAATATTTGTACCAAACACAAAAATCAATAAAAAAATCATGTATTCGGTTATAATTAATTAATTTTTTCATCTTTTTGATGTTAAAAAAATTCATTTCATAAATTTCTTCATCTTTTAACAATTCTAATATCAGTTCATCATCATTATTTTTTCTAAAAAATAGAGGATTTTTATGTTTGTCATAAAAATTAATGCATGTGCCTTGTGCTTTGCCTGCCAATGAATTGGTCGGAATATTTAATAATTTATTAAAATTATTTTTATAAATTTCATTATAGAAACTATTTTTCGTAAAGCCCAACTTTTCTATTGGGATGTTTTTAAAAAGTACTATCATTTCGTGTGCAGTGAAGGGCATATAGAAATTTTTAAAAAGCATTTCTGGATGAAATATTCCACTTCTTGAACCACGATAAATATTAGTAAAAAAACTCCTGGTGATAAAATCCAGCGAATATGAAATAGCTTCGGAATATGAAATGTTATGTAAATATTTGTTTTGCTCATTAAGAGTATCCCAGTTTACATCGGAAATAAAGTTTTTTAAAAAGATTTTTTTTAAACTTAAATTATTTATTCTTTTTTCTTTATTTTTTTCTGAATATGTTTGTTGTTCATCATAAGTCCAACTATAATTAACATTAAGTTTATAGTTATTATAAAAGTAATTATATATTATTTTTGGAACTATTGCAATAAATTCAGATCTAAAAAGCTCACTGCCATATATTCCTAAACATGGAAAGTCCACAGGAAATGATTTCCTTATATCATAAAAATATTGCTTGTTAAAAACAGATGGGTATGGAAATAATTTGTTTGAAATAATATCATGAGGAATTCCCAACTGTTTTGCTATCATTGCAGCAATTAATATTTCATTATTGTCGGAATCAGATATATTTGGCTCATTTAAAGTAAAAAAACGGGATTTTAATTTTAATTGTTCAGGGATACAGCCTGCAATAATCCTTGTATCTACTCCACCGGTTAATGAAAATGTGGGATTATCACAAATATCAAAATAGCTTTTAATTGTTTTTTTTAAAGTTAAAGGAAAAATATTAAGTATCTCATCATAATTTTTTATACTTGGACTAATATAATCATTTTCAACAAAATTTATTTTTTCATAAATACAATTTATTGTAACATTAGGTGGTAATAGTTTTATTTGTGTTATAAATGTACTGTTTTGGCATGTGGCTCCAAAATAGAAATAGTGAGCTATAGATGTTTTGTCAAGTTGTGGTGAAGGCAATAATTTTATTAAAGGTTCATATTCATTACAAAATGCGAATATATTATTATTGTTTATGTAATACATTGGAAAATGCCCATCAGCATCATTTTGCACAGTAAGATTGTTTTCTTCTTTATTATATTTAATTAACTGATACTTACCGTTAATTTTTTCAAAAGGATATTTGACAGGAACTTTTTTTGTTGAATATCCGGCTATAGCCCATATTATGCCATCCTTTTCAAAAATATTATCATTAACATTTGCATATTTAGGATACAGGAATAATCTAAAATTTTGATAATTATACTGATGATAATTACGTGTATTATTTAATAAAAAATCATCAAGAGATTTTTTAATTAAATAATCAATATCTTTCCCTGTTTTATTATAAATGCCTAAAACAAAATTCATTTTTTAATTAAATATTTGCTATGGATTAATATTCTACCAACTCTATTATTATTAAGATTTTTTTTAACAAAAATTTGTCCTATATAAATAGCCAGTATTATTGGTATATTGTTTTCAAAAATTAGTAAGTCCACAGGATAAGTGCCACTCATTAACAAGGTTTTGGGAAAAATAATTTCTATTTCGTGTGCTCCCGGAGATATACCTGTTGATATTTTATTTTTTGTTTCTCCAATAGGAGTGTCATTATTGTCTTTGATAAGCAAATTAATTGATATATCTTCAAATGTTGTTTTTGTCTCAAACATAATTTGAACTATAATTTCGTCATTTTTATCATCAATAATGTTGAATCTAAAATTTGTTATTTGATTGCCTGATGTTTCTAATATTTGAATATTACATTTTTCCTGTTGGTTATTTTTTTGTATAAAATTTCCCTGAATATTGTAACTATTTATTACTGATAAAGGTTGCCCTATATTGCTAATATTACCATCCCATAATAAAATAAAAGTATCGCATACAGAAATTATTTGGTTAGGAAGGTGTGTTACTATAAGAATACTTTTATTTTTATTTTTTAAGTCATTAATAGTTTTTTGTACATTTCTCCGAAACTGAGCATCTCCTACACTCAATACTTCATCAAACATATATATATCAGCTTGTACGTGTGTTACCAAGGCAAAAGCAAGACGCATATACATTCCTGTAGAATAATATTTAACCTGAGTATTAATAAAGTCAGAAAATCCAAACATTTTAATAATCTCATCAAGATTTTTATCAACTTCATTTTTAGATAGTCCGTAAAGTTTGCCTGACAGATAAATATTTTCTATTCCTGTAAGGTCATTCTGAAAACCAATACCTACATCAAGTATTGATGCTACTTTTCCGTTAATCTCAATGCTTCCGGTAGTTGGAGGAGTAACTTTGCTGATAATTTTTAATAAAGTGCTTTTTCCTGAGCCGTTAGGACCGATAATTCCTATTACCTCGCCTTTTTTTAATTCAAATGATATATCTTTTAAAGCCCAAAGTTCTTCTGAACTATTATTATTTTTATGTCTGTTAAATAAATATCTTGTATGTTTAATTAATGACTCTTTAAAACTTTCTCCACGCGATTTATCCAAATGATAAAGCTTTGATAAATTTTCTACTTTTATAGCAATTTCAGACATAATAACTATTGTTAATTATTACAATAAATAAAATAACTTATGTTTCATAGTTATGAAAAAATTATTTTTAAGAAATTTTGATTTATGATTGCAAATATAACCTAAAATTAGCATCAGACAACTGAATGATAAAAATAATATATACTAACTGCAAACAGGAACGTGAAAATTTTACAAGTCAACAGTCAGCATTCATCAATTTCTTTTTTCGATAAAAATCGGAAAATGTTCCATTTGCCGACTGTCGTCAGCTTTTAACTAATATTTTTTTACTTTTTTCAAACTAATCAAATTCATAGAGTTAATACCCAACCCTTTTATATTGTTTTGAGTAAATCTTAAAACCTGGTCATAATAAAGAGGGACCACTATTGCCTGTTCCATAATAATATTGTCCATTTTTTGATAATAGATAAATCTTACTGAGTCATTGGTTTCTTTTTGTGCTTTTTCATACAGAGCATCAAATTTTTTGTTTGAAAAATGAGTATAATTTGGTCCTTGTGGACAAAAATTTTTACTGTAAAACAAAGACAGATAGTTTTCTGCATCAGCATAATCAGCTATCCACGAACCCCTGAAAAAAAGCACTTTTGACTTTGCTATAACTTCTCTGAGAGTAGCCGGCGGATTGACATCAATTTTAATATTAATTCCTATTTCAGAAAGCTGATGCTGAATATATTTGCATAAGTCAAGATAAGATGATGTTGTTGTAAGAGTAATATCAGACAAATTTTCTCCACTTACAAAGCCCGCATCAGAAAGCAGCTTTCGTGCTTTATCAGGATTATAATTATATCCTGTAACTTTTGTGCTGTCAAAACAAGGCATACCTTTGGGTATAAAACCATTTAATGCAGGAGTGCCAATATTATTGCGAAGATAGCGCATCATCTTTTTTCTGTCAAAGCCATAATTTATTGCCTGACGAACAGCCGTTATTCTTAAAGGACTTTGCTTTACAACATCTAAACTTGTATCAACAAGGAACCCTAAATATTCTGTATTCAAATATGGTTGTGTTATGATTTTAAACTTATCTTTATATTTAGGATTTAAATTTCCATTGCGTGTAAGAAGTTCATCTTTATAACTGGCATCAATACCGGACATAAAATCAATATCACCTTTAACAAATTTAAAAAAAACTGTCTGTTTGTCAATGATAAAAGAAATAGAAACAGCATCAAGATAAGGAAGTTTTGTGCCTTTGTCATCTTTTTCAAAATAGTTTTTATTTTTTACAAGGACTAATTTATTATTTTGTTTCCACATTTTAAATTTAAAAGGTCCTGTGCCTATCGGATTTTTACGAAAATCCTTGATATAAAATTCTACTATCTCATAAGGCACAACAGAGCAGTATTGCATTGTTAATATACTTAAAAAAGGAGGAAACGACTGTTTTAAATCAATCTTAAAACAAGAATCATTGACAGCAGTCCAGCAAAAAGAACCATCATTATTTTGTTTCACAGTATTAAATATCCATGCACCGGGACAGGCAACTTTTTTATCAACAATTCTGTTAAAACTATAAACAAAGTCAGATGCTTTTACTTTTCTGGTTTTTCCATTCTTAAACAAAGGATGAGCATGAAAATACACATCATTTCTTAAATAAAAGGTATAAGTTCTTCCATTATTTGAAATTTCCCATGATTTGGCTATACACGGTTTTACTTCAAGTTTATCGTTTAATTGCACTAATCCGTTAAACAATTGATTTGTTGCCCATATATTTGCCTGATCTTTTGCAAAAGCAGGATCTAATGATGTTATACCTGCTGACTCATTATATCTGAATACTGTCCTTGTATCCTTTTCCTCTGCCTTTCTATTACAGGAAAATAAAATAATGCTTATAAATATAATAAAATAATATTTCATAAAAGTTTTTAATTTTTAATTTTTAATTTTTTTATTGCTGTTTTGTCTTAAAAACTGCCATTCTTCAAGTATTTGATAATTAAAAAATTTCAAATTTAATATTATTTTTCACTATTATCCGACTAAAATTGAAAAACAAATTTTTTAAATCATAAACA
>CAZZDX010000058.1:0-13076 GCA_964653185.1 uncultured Bacteroidales bacterium | reverse complement strand
GAATGCCTGATTAATAATAGTCATTTGTTGTCATTTATTATTCCTAGGCATTTTACATTTTACATTTTACATTTTACATTTTATATTTTACAATTACAATCATTACTTTATTTTTCTTGTCTTAAAATATAATTTCCTATCCTGCAATTTAAACATTTTTTTAAATCACAATAATTATTTTTTAGTTCTAACAATGCTTGTGTATCAGCAGCAGAATATGATTTTATTGCTGTTGAATCCCATTTTTTAATTGTTCCGTTATTCTCTTTAGGAAGTTGTTCAAGAAATTGCAATGCCCTGTGTTTATAAATTTCATCGTCTTTTTTTATCCCATATAAAAACAAGAAAGGAACTATTGTATTTATGATAATTGTATTTATTGCATTTTTGCCAATATATTTTTTTCGTTTAACAGATGATTTGTCAAAGATATAATGAGTATCCCAATATTCTGAGCATGACAAATTAAACAGAGCACTTATTTCTGTTACTTTTTTACATTCTGTTATCTTGGAAAATAAATGTGTTGATTTATAAATAAGATTTGCAAACTGTGAAATTCGTATTAAAGGAAAATTTGACGGTCTTAATCTGAGAAACTTCCATAGATTTGTATTAACAGGTGTTAATGAAAATTTTTGTTTTAAAAAAATATATTCATATTGCAGTTTTTTAGGATATTCATCTTTAAATTTTTTGTTTAACAAACCTGCTTGTCCAAATAACATTGCCTCAATTTGAAAAAGATTATTTTTGTGCTTTGCTAAATAAATCAAAGGAAGCGACTTTGCCAGTAATTCAAAAGCCATTGCATTTACTTTAAACCCAAAATTACAAGCTAAATGTTGATAAAAGGTCTGTTCCCAACTATTATTACATAAATCCAATGTATGCTCAATAACTTTAACCTTTTTCTCTAATCGTTCTATTAACAAACTCTCAAGCCAATCTTTAACGATCAATGTTTCTACTTCTTTTATCTGATTTTGACAAGGTATCCAGAGTTTGCTATTCATAAATTGTTCATAATTAAAATATAATTTATCATCAAATTTTCCTTTAAGTTCAAGTGTAGGTATAATTTCATTATTATATCTTTTAATTATCTTATCATTATTATAAACAACATGCAAAATTATATTATTGTATGCTTTATCTTTATGGTGTCCATGTTTATACCAATCAGAAGTATTAATATGTATCTCAACATTTCCTGCCCAAATAGTATTGCCAATTTTTATTTTTGCATTAAAAAAGTCAGGACCGGAATTTATATTTCTTTCGCCGACATTTATTATATCAACAAGTTCTCCATTATTGGCAAAACAATTATTAAATAAACGAAATCTCCATATATAATAAAGAAACTCTTCTGTCATAAATATTGAGTTGTTTTTTTAATTACAAAAGTAATATATTTAACCTAAATTAAACGATTAAAAAAAATATAAACAAATCTCAATTATACAAATTGCATATATTTGCTTATTAAATTTTAGTTTGCTTCAAGATGCCTGATGACTTTGTTGCTATGTTGTATTATACAAATGTTTTTTTCATAACGTCTAAATAAAAATTATGTTTATAAAATTATTCAAATCAAACAATCCATTTTTGTTGATAATATTGCTTATATTCAGTGGATTATTATGGCTTGATTCCTTTATTAATCCAATAGATGTTGTATATAACACTCAATTCACAACATCTTTTTATAACAGCATATTAAATCTGTTATATAACTACAATTTATTATCAACAATAATAGCATTTTCTCTTGTCTTTGTTCAAGCTATAATGATAAATAATATAGTAACGAATAATAAGTTAATGGCAAAAAACACATATTTGCCTGCCTTGTTCTATGTTTTATTAATGAGCAGTCCACATTCTTTATCTCTATCTCCCATTCTAATATCAAACTTTTTTTTAATTATTGTTTTAAATAATATTTTTAATATTTATGATAAAAAAGATGTTTATCAACAAACATTTAATATTTGCTTTTTAATATCAATAGCTTCTCTTTTCTACTTGCCTGCTATCTGTTTTATCTTGTTAATATGGATTAGTTTTTTTATATATAATTTTCTAAACTGGAGAGAATGGTTAATATCTCTATTAGGACTTATAACACCTTATTTATTTATTGCTACTTATTATTTTTGGTTTGATAAATTAGAGATAATTGTTAATAATTACATTAACTTTTTTTGCAATTTAAAAATCCCATCTTTTGAATACAATATATATATATACATTTTTTTATCTTTACTAGCAATATTAACACTGTTTTCTATGGCAAAAATAGTGTTTATGATTAATAAATTAGTTATAAAAACAAGAAAATTCTTTGTAATATTAGTTTGTTTTATTATAATATCTTTTATTTCTGTAATTTTTACAGATAATTCTTCAATAATTCATCTTGAAATATTTTTTATACCAATATCAATACTTATCTCTAATTATGTTTCATTAGCAAAAAAAACTACTTTTAATGAAATAATCTTTTCATTACTTATAATCGTAATTTTGCTTGAAAAATTTTTATAAATTTAAAAAAAAATTATTTTTGTAAATTCTAATTAAAAAAAAATATTTTATGATAACATCATTAGTAACCGGCGGAGCTGGCTTTATAGGTGCTCATGTAACAAATGAACTTATAAAGTTAAAGCATAATGTTGTAGTATTAGATGATTTAAGCGGGGGCTTTAAAAAAAATGTTAATACCAAAGCTATATTTATCAAAGGTTCTGTAACTGATAATAAATTAGTTGAAGATTTATTTAACAAATATCAATTTGATTATGTTTATCATTTAGCCGCTTATGCAGCAGAAGGTCTTAGCCATTTTATCAAAAGATTTAATTATACTAATAATTTAATTGGCAGCATAAATTTAATTAATGAATCAATAAAACATAAAATCAAATGTTTTGTTTTTACTTCTTCTGTTGCAGTATATGGGACAGGACAACTGCCAATGCGTGAGGATATGATACCTGCACCTGAAGATCCCTATGGCATTGCCAAATATGCAGTTGAGCAGGACTTAAGAGTATCTCATAAAATGTTTGGACTTAATTATATTATTTTCCGACCACATAATGTTTATGGTGAGTATCAAAATATTGCAGATAGATATCGTAATGTTTTGGGAATATTTATGAATCAATTAATACAGGGAAAACCATTAACAATCTTTGGCGATGGAAAACAAACACGAGCTTTTAGCTATATTGGTGATGTAGCACCTTATATTGCCCAATCTGTAAATATTAAAAATGCCTATAATGAAATATTTAATATTGGTGCAGAAAAAAATTATACTGTTAATGAATTGGCTAAAACTATTATGCAAGCAATAGGAGTAAAAACCAAAATACGTTATTTACCACATAGAAATGAAGTGATGAATGCTTATTCAGACCATTCAAAAGCATTTAAAATATTTAATATCAGGCAAAATACTTCTTTGGAACAAGGAATTACTAAAATGTTTAACTGGGTTAAAAAATATGGTGCAAAAAAAACACCAAAATTTAAAAATATTGAAATTTTTGATAAATTACCATCTGTATGGTTGGAAGAATAATTATACCAATTTACAATCTGCAATATAACATTAAATAGATTGTCTGCCTAAGGCGGATAACATACATTGGTCAGGCATCCGACTGAAGGGAATGATTATTAATTATGAATTATTAGCTATGAGTATAAGAATAAAGATTAAACAACAAAAGCCAAAAGCTAAATGATAATAGCTAAAAATCTGAAGTAACTGAAAATTCACCCCGTTAGATAATTGATAAATTGATAGAAAATAATACTTAAAACAAAATATCTAACGGGGTAAACTAATTACGAAAATATAAACACATGAAACGAATATTGTTTATAGTTCCTTTATACCCTAATAGATCTCCAAGCCAAAGATTTAGATTTGAACAATATCTTGATTATATAAAACAAAATAATTTTGAATACAAAATTTCTTATTTAATCACTCCAAAAAATGATAAAATTTTTTATACAAATGGTATGCTGTTTATCAAATTTTTGTTGTTGATAAAATTTTTCTTTCACAGATTAAAAGATTTATATATAGCCAAAAAATATGATATAGTTTTTATTCAGCGTGAAGCATACTATCTGGGAACTACATTTTTTGAAAGAATGTTTTCAAAAAGAGCCAAATTAATATATGATTTTGATGATTCTATATGGTTATCTAATGTCTCTGATGCAAATGAGAAATTTAACTGGTTGAAAAATCCACAAAAAACAGCTAAAATTATATCTTATGCACACATGATTTTTGCAGGAAATAAATATCTTGCTAAATATGCGGATAAATATAATAATAATATTACGATAATTCCTACTACAATTGACACACAAGAATATAAACGTTTAAATATATCAAAAAAAATAAAAGATATCTGTATTGGCTGGAGCGGTAGTATTACTACAATTCAGCATTTTAAATTTGCTGTCCCTTTTCTGAAAATAATCAAAGAAAAATATGGTGATAAAGTTTATTTTAAAGTTATAGGCAATAAAAATTATGTTAACAAAGAATTAAATATAAAAGGTTTAGCATGGTCTAAACAGGATGAAATAAAACAGTTGTCTTCATTTGATATTGGAGTAATGCCATTACCTGATGATGAATGGGCTAAAGGTAAATGTGGACTTAAAGGATTGCAATATATGGCTTTGGAAATACCAACAATTATGTCTCCCGTAGGAGTGAATTCTGAAATTATTCAAGATGGAATAAATGGTTTTTTAGCTAAGGAAATTGATGAATGGGTTGAAAAAATCTCATTACTTATTGATTCCGAAAAGTTAAGAAAAGATATAGGACAAAAAGGCAGACAAACTGTTATAGAAAAATATTCTTTTGAATCACAAAAACAAAAATATCTTAACTGTTTTAATGAATTAATAGAAAAGAAATAATCAGGCAGTCATGTTCGGCTACTAACGAATGCCTTATGAGATTTAAAAGTAAACTGGAAAATTACGAATTACGAATTACGAGTTTTGAACTTTAAACTTTTTACAGAATGTTAAGACAATATTTTTCAAAATATAAAATAAAAGCAGGTTGTGACGAAGCAGGAAGAGGATGTCTTGCAGGACCTGTATATGCAGCAGCAGTGATATTACCTTCAAATTTCAAAAATTCTGCAATCAATGATTCTAAACAACTAACCGAAAAACAAAGAAATATACTAAGACCTGTGATAGAAAAACAAGCTATTGCATGGGCTGTTGGCACAGCTGATAATAACGAAATAGACGAAATAAATATTCTTAACGCTTCAATATTAGCAATGCACAGAGCCATTGCTCAACTAAAAATAAAACCAAAACTGCTCCTGATTGATGGAAACCGTTTTAAAAAATATAAAAATATAGCTCACAAATGTATTATAAAAGGTGATACGAAATATTTGTCAATAGCAGCAGCTTCTATTCTGGCAAAGACATACCGTGATGACTTTATGAAATCTCTGCATAAAGAATTTCCTCAATATGACTGGTATAATAATAAGGGCTATCCTACGCCAAAACATAAATTAGCAATAGCAAAATATGGTATTACACCTTATCATAGGAAAAGTTTTCATATTAATTTTAGGAGTAAATTAAGCGAATGAATTAATAGAAGTCCCCATAAGCATTAACAATTTTAGTTACTAACTTATGTCGTATAATATCTGTATCATTAAGAAATACAAAATCAATTCCATTTATATTTTGCAAAATATTTTTTGCATGAATGAGTCCAGAAGATTGATTTTTTGGTAAATCTATCTGTGTAATATCGCCTGTAATTACAAATTTTGCTGTTTTCCCCATTCGCGTTAAAAACATTTTTATTTGATTTTTTGTAGTATTTTGAGCTTCATCTAATATGGCAAATACATTGTTAAGAGTACGTCCGCGCATAAACGCCAAAGGAGCTATTTCTATAACACCATCTTCTATATAAGCCCTAAGTTTTGGAGGCGGTATCATATCCCTCAAAGCATCATACAACGGTTGCATATAAGGGTCTAATTTTTCTTTTAAATCACCGGGTAAAAAACCAAGATTTTCACCTGCTTCAACAGCAGGACGGGTAAGTATAATACGCTTAACTTCTTTGTTTTTTAAAGCTCTTACTGCTAAAGCTACTGCTGTATATGTCTTTCCTGTGCCGGCAGGACCTATAACAAAAACCAAATCATTTTTTTTACAACTCTTAACCATTATACGTTGATTAATAGTCCGTGACTTTATTACTGTACCATTTACACCATATAATAATACATCATTTTTTTTATCAGAAGAATAAAATGTTTCTTGAGCATCTGAATTTATTAACTGAATTATATCATTTTCAGTTATTTTACCAAATTTTTCATAATGCCTGATAATAAGATTTATTTTTTTTTCAAAACAAGAAATTTCATCATCATTACCTATTAACTTAATAGTATTTCCTCTTGCAATAATTTTAAGCTTTGGAAAAAGTTTTTTTATTATTTCAAAGTTTACATTGTTAACTCCATAAATTTCAATAGGATTAATTGATTTAATATAAATTTCCTTTTCTATCATAAAAACAAAATTATATATATATGTTTAGGGCTTGCGAAAATACAAAGATAAAAAAAATGTTTTTTATTATCCTGGATTATTCATAAATTTTTAGAAAATATATATCCTTGTCCCCACCCTGAAGGATAATGTCATTTAGTTAAGAGCGTATCAGATTAGCACCATACTTTAGTATGGTGTATTAAATCAGTAAATTATTTTGGAAGTCGGCTTAAAGCCGACTTTTAAAGAACTGTATTTGAATTTTAACCACCACAATAAATTGTGGTGCTAATCTGATATGTTATTAATAGAAGTCCCCTTAATAGGTAATTGTCATTATTCCTTTAGTTTTTAAAGGTCCTAACGGACTTTCGTCAAATTTGGCTTCCTGTGCTGCAAATTTAGCTTTAGCATAAAGATATTTGTTGCTTGTAGTAGAGCCGACATATCCGGGTTCAGCTGATACAACATTTCCATATCTATCTACGGTAATAAGTACAACGACAGAACCTTTATCTTCTGTTCCAATAGATATTTTAGGTATAATGGTCATTTTTCTGTCTTTTAATACATAATTTATAGTATAATTGCCGGATCTAGCAGTTTTTATCTTGTCATTTTTTAATAATTCACCATTATAAGCAATATATTCATTAAAAAATATAGAGCTAACATTTTTAAGAGGTATTTTAGTGCTTTTAAAATTAGGACCTATAACAAAAGTTATTGTATCATATTGTATTTCCATTACAACGCCTTTTATTTTTTCTCCTGACTTCATTATGATAGTATGTTGCGAAAAACATATTAAACCAACAAAGAAAAAAATAATTGTAGTAAAAAAAGATTTGTTCATTTTTATTTATTTTTTTTGTAAAGATATTAATAATATTTAACCTGATTATTTACAGAATCAAGAGAATTAATTATGCCCATTTTAATTATTTTTTTTTCTACACCATCTGCAAATAATTCATATCCTTTAGCATTATGATGACCTTCTTTCCAATAATATTCAGATACATTTTTGCTGTTAATATTAGCTTGATTTACAAAATAGTCAAACAGGTCTAAAACATTGATATTTGTTTGAGCATTTAATTTTTTAATTATATTTTCAAACACAAAATATTTTTTAGTAATTTCATAATCGTTGGGATGAAAGATTATTAGCAGTTTAAAATTTTTATTTTTAGCAAGTGTATTAAATTTCAAAATCACATTATAAATAAGGTCTAAAGATTTTTTTTCTTCTAGGTTTTTTTGTTTATCATTTATAAGAAGATAGTTATATTTTAACAGATTATTTATAAATAATCTTGATATATAGCTTGTTGCATACAGCCATTCCCATTTTGGTCCGTTTTTAAATTTAACAGTTCCATCAGCTTTAAATCTTTCGATTCCGCCTCTGCAAATAATGTCATCTATGTCAGAAGTATTGATTGCTACAATTACTAAGTCAGGATTATATTTTAACAACTTTTTTTTTAATAACATATATTCAAAGAAAGGGTCGCTTCCACATGCTCCTGCATTTATACAAGTAATAGATTTTATATTTATTTTTCTTTCCAAAAATTTCAGCCATGTAGAATCTTCATGAGCGCCAGAGCCCTCTGTAAAAGAATCTCCTAATCCAATGATACGATATTCACCTTTATATTTTGATTTTGGATGTTCTTTGTCACTTAACATCTCTGAGTTAATAGTTCTTTTGTAGTTATATTCAGGAGTTTTAAGATTATGATCGTATGTCCATAAATGAAACCATCCTTGCTCATAACAAGGATCATACTGTGAATGATAAGGAAAACTTATTTCTTCTATATATGTTTCGTTAATGCCAAATATTCTTAAAAACACTTCAATAATAATAAGAGCTAAAAATGTTGAAAAAATTGATAATCGTATATTTTGTCTTTTATTTTTGTTATATAAAAATATTCTCATCAAAAATTTGGACAGATAAAATATAAAAATTCCAATTGTTACAAGAAATAATATGGAAGTTATTATATTAACTGATGATAATCCAAAAATAAATAATCCATAGATTTGAACAGAAATAAGGACTATATAAATTATTATCAGAAAAAAGAGCACTTGTTTTTTATTAATTTTCATTTTTAATATTGTGTATAAATAAACAAATTTATGTTTTGTAGTTACTAAAAAATCATATAACCACCTATACTTATTGCCATTACAAGCAAAGCAACACAAAAAAACGGATATATTCTACCTATTTATTTTGTTTATAGGCAAAAGAGTTGCTATTAAATAATATGCAAATATTATACAAAGCCACATAAATAATTTTCCTCCTGCTAATTCTTTAAGTAATCCTGCGGGACCTGTAACAAAAGCAACGCCAACAAATATTAGTAATAACAAAGAAAAAATCCTTAAAAAATTTTAAAATCCTTTACCAAGATATTTTCCAACAACTTCCGAAATACTTGCACCGTTATTTCTGACAGAAAGCATACCGGCAAAATAATCATGAACCGAACCCATAAAAACACATCCGAATACTATCCACAGATAAGCTACAGGACCATACATTGCTCCCAATATCACGACCAAGTCCTGCAATGTTTAAAAACTCTATTGTAAACATTTTCCATACAGGCATAGGAATAAAATCAACACCATCTTTCAACCTAAGTGCCGGAGTTTTTATTCTATCCTCTGCACCAAAATATTTTTCTATAAAACGACTATAAAAAATATATCCTAAAATTAAAACTACAAGTGATAAAATAAATGTAATCATATTTTTAATTTTTTATAATTATAATATCAAAAATAATTGCAAATTTATTTGTTTTCTTAAAAAATTAAGAAATATATTATATTTTTATAAATTATCATAAAAATATATTATTTTTAATAATTAAAATAATTAGGTCTATCATCAATAATATTCCTTAAAAATGAAACTTGTTTATAATAAATATTGTATAAATAATATAAAATATAAATTATTTTGTTTGAATTTAAAAAAAATTATATACTTTTACTGCCAAAATAAATATTGGGAATATATTAAAATGTTTTTTTAATTATAAATTTAATTATGACAGGTTTTAAAAAATGGTTCGTTATATTATTAGCAATTCTTTTTTCTATTGCTGGTTTGGAATCTTGTTCAAAGTATGCAAAAGAACGAAAGAAACACAAAAGGATATTAAAACACAGGAGACAAACTAACATAAAAAGATATCATAGCCCACATCAAAGGCAGCTAAAAAAACATGTTATACCTATTAATAAAAACTATATCATTAGAAATAAAAGAAAAAATACTTCAAGAAGACCTAGAGGAAAAATATATTTCTAATCTGATTTTTTTACAAGCCCAAAACATTGATAACATTGTAATTTAACATTGCAGTCATTTAAGGGGACTTCTATTAGTTATTACCGAGCAAAATGCTTTCCCAAGATTATTTATTATATCATTAGCCATTAATGATTCAAATCCATTGTTTTTTGCAGTAATATCTCCTGCTAAACCATGTATATAAACACCCAACAAACATGCCTCTTTTGGATTATATGACTGAGACAATAACCCAAGAATAATACCTGTTAAAACATCACCACTGCCTGCTGTTGCCATACCGGGATTGCCTGTAGTATTAAAATAACAAGTTCCGTCAGGACAGGCAATAGCAGTATTAGCTCCTTTTAAGACAACATATATATTATATTTTTTTGCAAATTCTCTTTGAAGTTCATTACGATGAAAATTATTATCGGATTTTCCTGCAAGACGTTCAAATTCTCTAGGATGTGGAGTGAAAATACTTCCATTAGGGATAGATGAAAGCCATTGCTTATTATCAGCAATAATGTTAATAGCATCTGCATCAAAAACTATTGGAGAAGAAAAATTTTCTATAAGCATTTTAAGAAAATTTTGTGTTAATTTATCTTTCCCTATTCCAGGTCCGACTGCTATTGCCTTATAAACAGAAAAATCTAAATTGTCTGTAATTATCTTATAATCAGAGTCAATGCTTACCATTGCTTCAGGAACAGCAACCTGCATTATTTCATAACCACATTTTGGTATATGTGTTGTAAGCAATCCTGCTCCTGCTCTCAAACAAGCACGTGAGGATAATACAGCCGCACCCATTTTACCATAACTACCTGATATTAATAAAGAATGTCCGAAATTGCCTTTATGGGCAAATTTATTTCTCTTTTTATAAAACTTTTTTATGTCATCACTCTCTAACAAATAATTTTTAACCTCAACAGATTTAATAAATTTAGGATGTAAACCTATTGGTATCACCTGCCAAGAGCCAACATATTTATTGTTTTCAGGAAATAATAATGAATATTTTGGAAACTGAATTGTAAGAGTATAATCTGCTTTTACTATTGATTTACAAATATCACTACTGTTCATATCACCAAACATACCTGATGGAATATCCAGTGAAACAATCTTTGCTTTACTATCATTTATATGTTCAATAACATTTGATATAAATCCTTTGACAGGTCTTGTCAGTCCTGAACCAAATATAGCATCTACAATTATATCATTTTTATTTATTTCAGGAAATTTATCATTTTCTTTAATATTATATATCTTATTTTTAGCAATATCTGATAAACGTTTATAATTAATTTCAAAGTCATCAGAACATTTATCAGAATATCTTATTATGCACACTTCAACATTATAATTTTTTTGAACTAATAATCTTGCTATAACAAGACCATCTCCTGCATTATTTCCCAAGCCACAATAAATTATTATTTTTTGTTTTTTATCAACATATTTTATTAATGAGTTAAAACAATTAAAGGCAGATCGTTCCATTAAATCAATTGATTTAATGGGTTCATTCTGTATAGTATATGTATCTAACTGACGAATTTGTTCAATTGATAATATTTTCATTTAGTTATATTTTTGTAATTAAGCAATTATATTTTTTTTTATTTCACGCAAAGACGCCAAGTCGCAAAGATTTTTTATGTATTTATATTTTCGTAATTATCTGATTATTAGTTGTTTAAATTTTAGAAAAACTTATTGTCAGAAATTAGAAATTTGGTGTATATAGAATTTTTTTTTCAGGTTTCAAGCCATAAAGCCATATAACAATTTAACAATTTGATGAAAAATAAAAACGGTTTTTATTTTGCAAGTAATATATATGGGGACTTCTATTAATTCATTTCTTTCAAGAAACAAATATAATGAATAAGATACGAGACATAAATATTTTTTAATAGCCATAGCTATTAAAAAATATTTTGTCGAAGTCAGATTGTTTATTATATTTGTTCCCTTTGGGTTTTCAGAGTTTCCCATATACTTCTTCAGATTTTCTTGCATTATCCCGATAGTGCTTTAAAAATCTTCCTCGTCTATGAAAAACTCTGAAAATCTTGATGCGAATGAATTAATAGAAGTCCCCATAAGATAATTTTTTTTTAAATTTGTTTAGCTTCAATTTTTTTATTTTTACTAATTATAACAAATTTTTCAATTTTATCATTATTAATATATATTTCAAAATCAATTTTTTTCATTAGTTTCTTACCAAGTTTAACTTTGGTTTTGGAATTAAGAGTTATAGAGCTGTCATTCAGATATTCTTTGATATGAGCATATTCTATTGTATAATCAGAATGCATAAAGATATAGAAAGGAGCAATAAAATCCTGTAAAAAGATAAGTATATCTTTGTTTAACAGATGTAAAGAATAGTTGTCTTTTAAAGTTAATCCGTTATAAAATCCCATAGCAACTTTATATGCAGCAAGATAGAAATAAAACAGGAGTGATTCTTTATTTCCTTCAAAATTTGTGAAATAGTGTATGCTTCCATCATTAATAAAGTATGCTTTTGATTTATTGTATTTAGAATAAATAAAAGAATTGTTATAAATATCAGTTCTAACTTCCCAGTTTACTTTTGTCTCTTTTTTTGAGTTTGGCAATGTCATTATAAAGCTAATTTTTTGTCCCGGTATAAAATGAAAAGCATTATATAATGATGTATTTTTTGTGATATTAGAGATTATCTCGTCTTTTTCAGGTCTGTCAGATATTTTTAATTCAAATTTTTGTTGTTTTTTTATTGTTATATAATAGCTTACAGGATAATCTAATGTTTTTGAATCTATATAAGGAGTAGATTGCATTTGAAAATGTATATGAGGTTCAGGCGATCTTCCTGAATTACCGCAATAAGCTAATATGTCGCCTTTTTTAACAGTATCACCTTTTGATACTTTGAAAGTAGATTTTTTTATATGACTTATTTTTGAATATAGTAAATTTGTATGTTTTATAACTATTGTATTACCCCAGTTTTGTTCTAAGTTGACATCTCCAATTTTATTATCTTCAATATCATCTGTAATTTCTTCAACTATTCCGTTTGCAGGAGCTATAACAGGTTTATTATAGCAGAAAAAATCTTCTCTTT
>CAZZDX010000057.1:0-13277 GCA_964653185.1 uncultured Bacteroidales bacterium | reverse complement strand
AAATTTTTGTGTACTTTTTTAAAAATGACGACATTACGAACAGACACTAATTAACTTCATTAACTTTTATTGAATCGCAACAAGCATCAGCAACTGTATCAGTGAGAGGGTTCTGCAAATCAATATGATTAACAACGTTATTAATGGAATAAGTAAGCCAGAAGTAATTATCTCCTTTTAACAAAGTTGTATCATCATCTGATGCAGTAAAATCAAAAGCACCGCTTGGTAAAGAAACTGTAGTTCCAACCTGATTGTTAGTATTAAATTCAGGACTATTACCTGTTTTAAACAATTTTGCATCTTTTATGTCAGAGTCAAAAGTAGTTCCATTTGTTCCAAACCAGAATTTTATAATTCCAAAAGGGTTTAAAGACCCTGATATATTTATTTTAACACAAATAATTTTATTATCATCAGTATTAATGCCTACCGGATAAGTGGTATTTTGATAAACAAAAAATTGTTCAAAAACCATATCTCCGGCAATTAATCTGTAACAATTTGTATTAACAGCAAAAGAAGTACGGCAGGTATCATTTATATAAACCGAATCTATAACAGCATCTACTGTATCATCAGTATTAGCACCTATTTTAATATCATAAGTCAGCCAGAAATAATTAGCACCTGATAATAAAGAAGTGTCAGCACCAGAAAGGGCAAAAGAAAATGTATCTGCACTAAAATCAGTTACTGTAGAACCAATTTGGTTTGATGTGCTAAAGACAGAACTATTACCTGTAGAATACAATTTTGCATTTTCAATGCTTGTAAGCACATTATTAGTACCTGTTGTATTAAAATAAAAATGCTTAACACTTCCTGGATCGGTTGTATTAATTTTTATTCTCATTATTTCATTATCAGTGCTATTTTTTTCAACATCAGTACAAGTAAGTTGATCAATTTCACATAAAGGAATAATAACCGTTACTTTATAATCTTCAGCTTCTTCTCCATTAGTTGATACATCACAGGCACCAGTTGGAGAAGCATTATAATGAACAGCAATACGAAACCCTGTTGTACAAACTTCAGCAGTTACGGGTATGGTAATATCAAGAGAAAAAATTTCATCGCCACTTACAGCTTTACTACCTAAATTATACCTTTCATTTGCATCATCAAAATCACCATCACAATTCCAGTCAAACCATGCTGTAACAAATTCAGTATAAGAGCTATTAACTGTTACAGATAATTGATAAGTTTTTGATCTTGCAACCTCGGTAATATTGCTTGTATAATCAGCAACGCTACCATCCGGGTCATCACCGGTAGTGTTATTAATTGTGTTGAATGTAACATTTTTAATATATTCACCTGCAGAAGTATATGAAGGATTGCAATATGTCCAGCATCCGCATCCTAGAATTTCCCTGCTTCCTGCAGGGTTAGGGGTTGTCGGTGTATAACTACCGGCACCGCTTCCTGTAACTGTAAGAGTAAGGTCGGTAAAAAGTGCATCAACTGTATTTCCAATACAGGTTGTAGCAGATGGATCAATATCAAAGGCAAGCCAGTAATAAAAAGGTCCATTAGTACCGTCATCTGCCTGAGCAAAAGAAAATGTAATATTTCCTGTTGGGTTAGTAACAGTAGTCCCTAATGGAGTTGAAGTTGAAAAAGCATCTGTTGTGCCTGTATAATATAATTTAGCAGCATCAACATTATCATCAACCGTATTCTGCATTGTAAAACCCATTTGAGTTATAGAGAAAGTTGCACCTCCTGAAATATTTTCACCACTAATAGTAATCTTTAGTATTGAAACGTCATTATCGCCTGCTGCAATACTTACTGTTTCCTGTGAACAGGAAGAAGAAAGATACGTGGTTGGGGCAGGTGCACCGGCAAAAGCATTAAAGCTAAGTGCTATCAGGGTTAAAATAATTATAAAAGCGGTTAAACATATCTTAACCTTATCTTGTTGTAGAAAGGGTTTTTGCCTGAATAATTTTTTGATTGTTTTCATGGTTATATGTTTTTAGTTCAAAGTTTAAAGTTTAAAATTTCTGTATAGAACTTTTCCAAAGTTTTAAAACTTTGGAAAAGTTAACAATGAAATTTAATAATTCTAAGTATTTCAGTCATTTTTTTTAGTCCGCCTCAGGCGGATTATTCTCAGTTTAGTAACTTTCGGGTCATATATTATTTCATCATTTTCAAAGTCAAGTTTCATGCGCCATTTTTGTAAAGTTGCCGCACCGATAATAATTTTTTCAGATAATCCATCTATTACCATAAATTCGTCAGAAAATCTATCGCTGTTTATATAAAAATCTAATCTTATTGCATATTTAACTTTTAATTTTTCTTTTCCTGCTGTGCTAAATATCATTACTTGTGGTAAAGGTTCTAAATTAGCAAGTTTTCTTGCTAAATCTTTTTGAATACAGGAATAAGTAGCACCGCTGTCAAACAGGGTTAAGATTTCTTTTTTACCCTTTGAGCCCTCTAATAATATTTTTTTTTCTATTACTGACATTTTCAATTGATTATTTTTTTTTCTTTAACATTTTTTTTTGCTGAGGTTTTTCTGCATCTTTATTTATTTTTTTTATTTCTCTCATTTGTTTTACATCTGTTTTTTCTGGCTTTTGTATCTCTTTAATATCTGCTTTTTCTTGTTGCTTCATTTCTACAGGTTTATTTTTTTTATTTAATAATGCTTTTTCTATTACCTGTTTTTTTTCAGTTTTATCAGCTTTTTTAATATTTTGTTTTTTTTCAAGAGTTATTTTTTGTTTTTGTTCAGTTTTATTTTTGTCTGTTGTTTGAGCTAATGCAGTATTAATTACGAAAAAGCTAAGAATTAATAATATAATTGTTTTCATGGTTATATTTTTTTTAAGTTATAAAATTTTGATTTGTGTTCATATTAACAATTGTAAATATGCTACAAAGATAAAACATTTTTATATAAAAAGCAAATTTATTTTTAAAAAAGTTATAAAATTGTTAAATTATTAAACTGTTATATTGTTATTGAGCTTTGCTGTTTATCCCGTAAAATCAAGATTATCAGATATTTTACAGGTATCATTACAGTGCTAAAATTTTGAATACATAATAACTGTTTTTATCTTTTTTTATAAAAATTTTTAATTTTATTTTGCATTTTTATAATAAAAAATACAATTTTTAATACACAAAAATACTTTTGTGATAAAACATGGTGTAAAATTACAACTTTTTCAGATAAAAGTCAAATATTTTTTTACTTTTTTTAACTTTAAAAAGACATAATTTATCTAAAATATTAATGTATATTGTATATACATTAATATAAATGTAATACAAAATTAATATTTTTTTTGTATAAAAAAACATTTTTATCTTATTTTTTTTTTATTTTTACAAAAAATAACAGATTTTTCTGAATACCCTATAATAACTAAATTTCAACATTAAGCAATTGAAGACAAAACATAAATTATCAGTAAAAAAAAATAACTTTAAGTTATTTAAACATATACTTATTATTATTGCCTTTATAGAAGGTGGTTCTGTAATGGTATGTGAATTATTAGGTGCCAAATTAATATCTCCTTATTTTGGTTCTTCCTTATATGTATGGGCATCAGTACTTGCTGTAACATTAGGAGGACTTGCATCAGGATATTATACAGGAGGATATTTTTCTAAAAAATATGAAAATACCAGTCTGTTGTTTTATATTTTGCTTTTAGCAGGTTTTTTTATGTTTATTATGCCTTTTTCAAGCAAATTTATTTTAGAACATACTATTAATCTTGATGTCAGAACAGGAAGTATTATTTCGTTATTATTATACTTGTTTCCTCCTTTACTGTTTTTCGGAATGACTTCACCGATAATTATAAATATTCTCACTGAAACAAGAGATAGTTCAGGAAAAAGTGCGGGAACTGTCTATTCAATATCAACAATTGGCGGCATTTTTACTACATTATTCACAGGTTTTTATATCTTTCCTGAGTTTGGTATATCAAAACCGGCATTTTTTACAGGAGGATTTATTATATTTATATCACTTATCTATTTTATTTATAAAAAAAAATACTTTGTTTTACTTATCTTGCTAATAATATTATTTATATATAACAGAAATAAAAAAAGTTTAATAAAATCAAATAAAAGTTTCCGTGTTTTATACCAGAGTGAAGGAATATTAGGACAACTAAAAATTATAGACCACATGTATTATTCAAATTATAAAGGATGGCGTTTGAGCAGGGCATTGCTTGTTAATAATGTTGGTCAGACAATTACAGATTTAAAACATCCTGAATTCAGTATGTGGGATTATCCTTTTTTCGTATTAAATGCTACAAGTATTTACCCGCCGGAAAGCGATGTATTATTGCTTGGTTTTGGCGGAGGAACCATGTATAAACAATTTAAGAGACAAAAATTCAATGTTGATGCAGTTGAATTAGATAAAAGGATAAAAGATATTGCAATTAAATATTTCGGTCTGAATCCTGATATTAATGTATTTGTTGATGATGCAAGGCATTATATAAGGACTATAAATAAAAAATATGATATTATTATGTATGATCTTTTGCTTGGAGAAAATCCTCCTGCACATTTGTTAACTGTTGAATGTTTTGAAGAAGTAAAAAAAATTCTTAAACCAGACGGAATATTAATAATAAATTTTTCAGGATATATTACAGGAAAAATGGGTAAAGCAAGCAGAGCAATATATAAAACTTTAGAGTATTGTGGCTTTAAAACAGATATAATTGCTACACATCCTACAAATGAATCAATAAGGAATTTGATTTTTCTTGCAAGTGAAAAAAAACTGGATTTCACAAAAATAAATTATACAGAACCGGATATGCCAAAAATAAATAATTTGGAAAAATATTTTTTAAATATTTCAAAGTATAATTTATCTGATGCTGTTATTTTAAAAGATGATGCTATTCCCGGATTTGAAAAAATATATACAAATGTGGCAGTTGAATGGAAAAAGGGATGGAATGATTTTTATACAAAAAAATTTATTAAAAAGGATATACCTGTTTTTGAATAGAACAAATACAACTATTCAGTTTGTTAAAAGTTATAAAATTGTTTGACGTTGTTCGTTTACTTGCTGAGCGGAGTTACAAACTCCGCTCAGCAAGTAATGACAACTTTAGTGTTTATGCTGTCATTCCTGTTAAATGTTGCTTCGCAATTTCACAGGGTAAACTTCGCCCCAGTACGCTCCGCTACGGGATAAACTACGTTGTTAATTTTTTATAACCTTTTGTGTTTTAATGAAATTGTCAGATGTAAATTTAATTAAATAAACACCTTTAAAAAGGTCTGATAAACTAATAACAAATTCATTATTGTTATTTTCAATATTATATAATGTTTGTTCTAAAACTTTATTTCCAAGGACATCATAAATTTCAATTTCAGCTGTTGATGAGAGCAAATTACTGATAACAACAGTAATCTCATTAGTAAAAGGATTAGGATAAAATTCAACATCAAGAGCAACACTGGTAAAAGAGCAATGGACAGGTTTGATATCAGAATAATCAAAGTTACCGTCATAGTCAGTTTGTTTTAGACGATAATAACTTATTCCTTTGTATGGATTTTCGTCAATAAATGAATAGTTTAACACTATATTACTATTTCCTGCACCATTTACTGTTGTTACCGGTTCAAAATTATTTCCATTTTCACTTTTTTCAACAGTAAAATAATCATTATTAATTTCAGAAGCAGTTGTCCAGTTTAATTCAACAATATTATTATTACATTTAGCGGTAAAAATAATTAGTTCAATAGGCAGAGGTGAATCACTACTAACGAGTGTCCAGCTTCTGTTTAAATCGGAGGGAGCAACAACAACAGATGATACAGTATTTGAACCGGTGTTTACTGTTCCTGTTGGAGGCGTTATCCAAGTATTAGAAGAAGATTTAAAATGCTGTGCCTGTAGTACGGATTCTGTTATTATATTTCCGGCAGCAGTATGTTCTGCATCATCATAGCCAAAAGATATTGTTACATCTGGTTTTGTTGTATAATTTATTGCATCAATTATATAGAAACGGTCAATAACATAAGCGGAATTATTAGGTCCTGATAAGCCGCTCATATTAGTTACATCAGAAGGTCTGTAAGTATCATTGTCCCAGTCCCCGCCATAAGTAGAAAATAAGATTGTGCCTGCACCTGTGCCGGCAGAAGTAATATTAACAGATAAAGGTATTTTAGTATTTGTACCCAAAGGATTTGTAGTCCATGGAATAGTATAATTGCCTGTTGCTGTGCCTGTGTTCCATTTTACTATATTATATTCATTTTCTGAAACTATATTTCCGCCTGTGCCAAGTGTTGTGATTGCATTTGTATTTGGATTATCAATAACCAAACGGGCTTCATTTTTAATAATAACATATCCATCATTATTGAAAACAAGTTGTGCCTGTGAAAACACAATGTTTGAAAAAAGCAGGAGTAAAAATATGATGTTTATATGTTTCATTTATTTATATCTTCGTAATTTGGTTATTTTCAGATGCTTCGGGCTTTTGGCTTCGCTACCTACCTAGTGAAATTGCGAAGCAATATTTCATCGGGGTCATTTATAGTTATTTATTGTCATTAACCATATAACAATTTAGCATTATTTTTTAATATTATTTTATTTATTAATGTTAGGTTTTTGTTTATTTTTTTTTGTATTAATTTTGCTCTCTATCTTTTTATCACTAACTTTTTTATGTGTTATTGTGTTAGATTTATTTTCAATTTTATTAGGCATTTGCCTTAAATTTTCAACTTTCTTATCTTGTTCTTTTGGTTTTATTTTTTCAGCATTATGATCAATTACTTCATAATTGCCTTTTGGTATTTCAAATGACTTGCGATAAAAAACATCATCAATATGGTCTGTTTCTTTTGAATCTGAAATTTTAATATCAACTTTTGCCATTGCTATCCAGTCGAAAGAAAAATTACTATTGCCGGAATTTCCAACTACTTTAAAGCCATCTGCTGTTTTTTTAGTTATACAAAGCACCACACCTGGGCTATTTGGTGTTATAGTTATTACAGGAATATTATCTCCTATTTGTGAAGAAAATTCTTTGGAATATGAGACCCACATTTCGCTACCTTGCATTTTTTCTGTGCCAAAGTCAGATATTTTAATCTTTAGGTTTCCTTTGTTTGCCTTATTAAAATTAATACCTACGGCATTAGCAAGGATATCAGTTCTGGCAGTCAGTCGTTGAGCACGTGCTTTGGTTTCTCTATCCAACTGTCGTGTAGCTCCAATAAGAAGACCACTCATATCAGAAATACTTACCATAAGGTTTTTTTCTCCTTTTACAATATCATCATAATTAATTATACATTTAGGAAAACTTTCCGGTTTTATTTTCATAATATGATGTTTTAATATTGGATCCCAAAGTGTATCTGCTTCAATGTTATGTAAAAGGGAAAGGTCATCATAAGTATCAAAAATTTTAAAATTAGTATTAGCATAAAATCTATCTGCATACATTCTATTCCAATGAAGAGTAGCATTTCCAATATATCCATATTCATTCCAATCGGGAACAATACTATTATGAGTTACTGCTTCAGTATAACATTCAATATTAGGAATTGCTGAAGATCCTGTTTCTATATATACTTTACCCATAAAAACACCAGCATGTGTACCATTTCCGTCATTTGCATAAATGCCATAATTTACATCACCAATAACTCCCCAAGGACCAGCAGCACTATAAACACCTTGAATAGCATAGTCAGAACCGCCCAAGTATCCATAGCGGTTAGCATTATATTGTCCATAAGCTCCATAGTTGGAATTACCGAGAAAACCTGAACGGTCAATATCTACACCATCATAATAATAACCTGCCACACCATAAGCAGTTGAAATATCAGTTGTGCCAAGAACACCATCACCATTACCGGAAGAACCATAGGTTGAACTATAAGAACCAATTCCTATTACTCCATCTCCTGAAGCATTTTGGTTATCACCCAAAACACCACAATAACCACTACTACTTGCAGAATTTGCTAATCCATAAACAGCATTTTTATTAGCTTCACCATAAATACCCACATTACCAGTACAAATTCCAACAATTCCTGTGCCATCAGCAGCATCTGATTTACCATAAATACCCCAAGAACTAGCGGTATTATTACCTTTTCCATAAACACCAACATTATTGCTTATAAAAGCACCTCCGCTACCACTTGCAAGGATGACAGCAGACACATTATTTCCAGATCCTATAACGCCAGTACCTGAAGCATTGGTATTAACACCCGCTACTCCGGAATAAGATGCATTATCAGATTGTCCGTAAACGCCATCGGTTCCTGTTCCAAAACCACCAATACCTGCACCTGCTGTTTGATTACTTTCGCCATAAACACCCCAGTCAGCGTCACCAATTAATCCCCATCTATTAGCATCATAGCGACCAACTATGGCATAGGTTCCTGATGTGCCTGTATTACCATAAATGCCAACACCACCATAAGTAGCATTATTATAACCGAATATACCATAAGCACCGGTATTGTTTGCTGTTCCTTTTATTGCATAGTTACCAGCAACTGTTGTAGGATGTATTACATCCATTGCCTGTCCTTGACCATCATCATAAACTCTGACATATCGGTTTGTGCCATTTGCTGCAGTAGCATATATATATGTTCCTGCATCAGTCCATTTTCCATCAAGATAATAAGAGCCATTTTGTCCGTCAAGTAAGTCAGCATCTAATCCAGAGCCGGAACCTTCCTGAACGTCAAATGTTGTTCCTGTAAGTGTAAGTTGATTTCCTGCAGTATATGTGGTATTATCATCATTTGTATTTACCCAGTTTTGTGTAGCGAGAGGTCTCCAGGCAGTGCCGTCATGGTAATAAGGGAAATGGTCTGCACTATTGGTATAAAATTCTCCTTCATTTCCGGAAGGAGCAGCAGCTATTGGTACTATTTTTATATCACCGCCTTCCTGTACTTCAAAAATTGTAGTTGCTGCATCATGTTGTACACGAAAAATAGAACCTGTAGAATTGTTATCATCATCAATAATTAAATCTATACCTGTTGGACTTGTAATATTTCCTGCACCAGCATCAAAATTAATATTGCGGCTGGCTCCCAGAAGTGTTAAATGTTTATAAACATAAGCATCACCATCTTCTTCAACTTCAAAAACTAAACCATTACCACCATCACGCACAGCAAATGTATTACTTCCATCATTATCATCATCAATATCCATACGAATATCTCCATTGCTATGTAAATAAACACCTGCATCGCCAGCTGCATCGCCATAGATATTGTTTCCTCTTATTCGTATATCTCCGTCAACATCAAGTTTTTTGTCAGGGGAAGTGCCAGCGCCTATACCGACATTACCATCTTTTTTAATAATTATTCTGGTTTGCACATCTGTTGCACCACCTGGAGATGTACAAAAGTATAAATCTGATGGTATATAGCTATCTGTTCCAAGTGGACTTCCATTAACTTTGGCAATAATAGCTGCACTTCTTCCAAAAGAAGAATTGTTGCTGCCTTTAAAAGATATCCAGCCCAAAATATCATTATCAACTACTGTTGCATAACTACCAATTGTAGCACCACGGCTTTTTCTAAATCTGATAAGAGGATAAAACGCATCTGCTGAATATCTGTCTATTTGTATAGCTGAATTAGGTTCACTTGTTCCTGCAATATGTAATTTTGAGCTTGGAGTTATTCCGATACCTGTTTTTCCATCTGTATTAACTCTTATTTGTTCTGTATTATTGGTTTTAATAACTAAGTCCTGAGCATCTGTAGTTCCAAGAAAATTAGTTCCCGGTGTTGTATTTGCATTACCTGTTAATGCCCAACCTATATCACTATCAAAAAGCATAATCCAGTCAGGAGCAGCAGGTGTGCCGGAGTTATAATAGAATCCTGATGTTCCATCGGTTTGGAATATTAATAGACCTGTAGCCGGTAAAGATATAGACGTTTTTTGTCCGGCATCCATCCTTGGAACAAGAAATCCTGTTGTTGTAGATTTCACATCCAGCATAGCTGATGTATCAGGTGAAGAACCATCAGAGTTAATACCAATATTTTGAGAATAAATGGTTTGTGATAAAGAAAAGATAAATACAATTATGGGTATAAAAAATTTTAAATTTTTCATGGCTTTATGTTTTTAATAAATTTATATAATATAAATTTTAATCTATCATTTTTCGATACAAAGATACAACTTTTTTTAGATAAAAGCAAATTTATTTTTAAAAATCTTAAAAAAACATAAAAATTAAACTGTTATATTGTTATTCATCTTTGTTGTTTATCCCGTAAAATCAAGATTATCAGATGTTTCACAAATATTATTGTAGTGATGGAACGTTGACTATATAATAATCTTTTTTATCTTTTTCTATTAAAATTTCCAATTTTATTTTGAATTTTTATTGCTTTTTTTGTTTTTGTTCTTTTTTCCATTTTTATTTTGTTATTAATAATAATTTTTATAATCTTATGTTCTTAATTTATTCGGTATATAACTGCTATCCTTATAGTTAAACTGATAAAACATATAAGTTAAAAAGACCTGATACACCGAACTCTAATGTTTGCAGTAGTCTTATTGGTATTACTGGACTGGGCGCCTGTGCCGAGGTGTTGGGTCCAGACTTTGGCAAGGTCAACCTCAGTAGAACTCCAATAGGCAATAGCAGTAAAACCAATGACATCTTTAAGCATATACATCTCGTTTAATTCATCTTTTGACGGAAGAAACCAATTATCATAACCACCCAGTGATAAATTCTGGCATATTTCTGCTGCTATCCCGCTTGTAGAATAGTAATTATCAATTAAAGTCGTATTATAGGATCCAGTCATCATCCCACTAAGTGTACCACCAACTGCTGGTGTTACATTATCCGTGTACCATTGTGCTGATTCACTTTGGTTGTTTGTTGCTGAAATAAGCCCATGACATCCTGAATAGTCAATTTTAAAAATTATGCCACCACCATAACTTTCGCCAATATAATGTGAGCATGTGCCTCCAACACTACTTGGATCAACCCAGCTTGCATTACCGCTGGCATCGGATTGAAGAATATATTCGTTTACTGCACCACTTGTCATTTGGAAAGAAGTTGTTTTTGTCTTGCCTGAAACTTCAAGCTTTTCAGATGGTGACACCCCAATGCCGACATTACCTGTAGCATCATCCACCGTTACGACATAATCCCCAAATGTATAGCTATACAATCGAAAATCTTCATTTCCTGTCCCTGGATCATCAAGCCCAAGGAACCAATTGTTCGTTTCAGCAGTTTGGAAACGTATAGAGGCTTCTTCACTGGTCGATGGTCTTTCAATATAGACCCGAGCATCGTTTCCTGTGGAATTGGTAATATGTAGTTTGCCATCCGGGCTTGGCGTTCCAATGCCGACATTATCACCACTATTCTGAAGGTATGTATTTGTGCCACTTCTGTCCCATAAATCAGAAGTTGTTATAAAACCATTTGTATTAACCCAGTTTTGCGTAGCGAGAGGTCTCCAAGCAGTGCCATCGTGATAATAAGGAATATTTGCTGTATTATCAGAATAAAAATCACCTTCTGTGCCGGAAGGTTGAGCAGCAAGAGGCGTAATTTTAAATCTGTTATAAACAGTAGCATCACCATCTTCGTCAACGCGGAAAAGAAGTTTATCACTTCCTGAAATAATTGTTTTTATATAAAATTCTGAACCTGTGCCATTATCATCATTATCAATATATACATCAATACCTGTTTCACTTTTAATATCCAGTGGGGCAGCAGTTGGTCCCAAAATTGCACGTGCAACACTGCCGGAAAGTGTAAGATTACCATTAAAATCAGCATATCCTTCTGCATCAACATTGCCAGCTTCTGATACAGTAAAATTTACATTATTACTTCCATTCCTTATTTTAAAATATTCAGAGCCGTTGCTATCATCATCCAGGTCAAGTGTTATACTGCCATTTGAATGTATATAGAAGGCACCAGTTGCACCTCCGTATAAGTTATTTCCTCTTACTCTCACATCTCCGTCAACATCTAATTTATATAAAGGCGAGACATCACTACCTATACCTACTTTCCCATCTTTTTTAATAATTATTCTGGTTTGTATATCTGTTGTAGCATCAGGAGACGTACAAAAATATAAATCTGATGGTATAAAATTATCTGCGTCTCCCGGTGAGCCATTAACTTTGGCAATAATAGCTGCACTTCTTCCAAAAGAAGAATTGTTGCTGCCTTTAAAAGATATCCAGCCCAAAATATCATTATCAACTACTGTTGCATAACTACCAATTGTAGCACCACGGCTTTTTCTAAATCTGATAAGAGGATAAAACGCATCTGCTGAATATCTGTCTATTTGTATAGCTGAATTAGGTTCACTTGTTCCTGCAATATGTAATTTTGAGCTTGGAGTTATTCCGATACCTGTTTTTCCATCTGTATTAACTCTTATTTGTTCTGTATTATTGGTTTTAATAACTAAGTCCTGAGCATCTGTAGTTCCAAGAAAATTAGTTCCCGGTGTTGTATTTGCATTACCTGTTAATGCCCAACCTATATCACTATCAAAAAGCATAATCCAGTCAGGAGCAGCAGGTGTGCCGGAGTTATAATAGAATCCTGATGTTCCATCGGTTTGGAATATTAATAGACCTGTAGCCGGTAAAGATATAGACGTTTTTTGTCCGGCATCCATCCTTGGAACAAGAAATCCTGTTGTTGTAGATTTCACATCCAGCATAGCTGATGCATCAGGAGCAGATCCGTCAGAGTTAATGCCAACACCTTGAGAATTTACATTTAATTGACTAATAATCAGTAATAAACCGATTACGATAATTTGTTTTAAATTTTTCATGATTTTATGTTTTAAATAGTTATATTATAATATTGGCTGTAAAATTATATTTTTTTTAGATAAAAAGCAAATTTATTTTTAAAAAGTTATTAAATTGTTAAATTACTCACTTCGTTCGTGAGATCGCTTCGCTAAGTTGTTAAATTGTTAAATTGTTGTTGTTAATAAGTAATTTCATCTGTTTTATATAAATATTTATGACACTTTTTAATACAAAAGTATAACATTTTTTAGATAAAAAGCAAATTTATTTTTTTTAATTATAAAATTGTTTGACGTCTTGAATTTTTCCAAAGTTGTCGCGAGACCTAAAGTTGCATAAATTAAACGACATTTAGTTT
>CAZZDX010000056.1:0-13299 GCA_964653185.1 uncultured Bacteroidales bacterium | reverse complement strand
CTCCGACTCCAGATTTAGCTTAAGTTTTGGTTACTGTTTTTAGTATATATTTTTTATTAAAAAAATACAGTTTAATTTTTATAAAATATTAAAAAAAAAATGAGATATTTAATTTTAATATTATCTATATTTATAATAAACGTCAATTTATTTGCTCAGGATAGTTTAAAAAGCATAAAAGAAACTAAACTTTTGTTAAAATATTCACCATTTAGTTTATTTGGGGACTATGTTATAAGAAGCTGTGGTGTGCAATTAGGAGCAGAAGTTAATTTATCAAAAAGAGTGAGCTTGCAACAGGATATAGGATATATTTTTAATTTAAACCAAAAAAACTGTTGTTTTATACATCATGATTTTACAGGTATATGTGTAAAAAAAATGAATGGTATTCGCACAGATACAGAAATAAAATTTTATCTTCAAAAACAAAATAAAAGTTTAAATGGTTATTATTTTGCACCTCATTTATTATATCAATTTACAAGAGCAATAAAAATTTATGAAGATGATTATTATATTGATAGGAATATGATAGGAATACACTTGAAATTTGGTCGGCAGTTTATTTCAAAAGAGGGCTTTGTTTTTGATATTGCACTGGGAATTGGGAAAAGGCATATTTTAAGTAAACCCAGTAAAGATCCAAAAAAAATAGCTATAAGACAAAATGAATGGTCTGAATTTTTTTGTTATTATAAGTGGTATGAATCAGATTGTATAAATTCTTTTAGTATATCAGGTAGTTTCAAACTTGGCTGGGCTTTTTAATTAAAAACATATTAATAAAAAATGAAAAAAATAATTTACTTTTTTTTGTTTATATTTTTTTGTTTTGTTCTAAACAGTTGTTTTGAGTATGACGACGGTTGGTGTCCTTGTAGCAGTAGCTATCCGCGTCCATCAAATGATTTAAGTAAAATAATTATTTTAAAAAATAGTGATACAATTAAGATTATTAAAGAATTTTCTTGGGTAATTGCTTACAATAGTGATAATAGTACATTTATTGAATTAGACTCTAATTATTATTATAATGACTATTACCATAAAGATGACTATTCGGGTTATCGATTAATGTGTGATTATGATGAAGGTAGAATTGGAGAGTTTGATATTACTAATGCTGCTATAGGTCTCCCTTCAAATAATTGTCTTATAGGAACGTATTATTATTTATTAAACGATTCTTTAAGTACAAAAATATATATTACAAAATATGAAGATGTATGGGGCTTGGTTGAAGGACATTTTAGCGGTAATTTTATATATAAAAAAGATACAATATCAGATACAATATTTGTTTCCTGTAAATTTTCTGCTCTTAGATGGTGTGATGGCGGAAATGGTAGGTATGCGCTATAAGTAATATAAAAAGATTAATTAATAAATTTTAAACTAAAATGAAACATAATTATTCAATTAAAAAACAAAGATTAAAAATAATCTTGTTTATATTCTTAATTTTTAATGCTATTAATATAAAAAGTCAAATAAGTACTATTATACCAGCGGACCGACTTCCTGATAATGGAACTGGTGAATGGTATAATCATTGGATAAATGCAGGTAGTCCTGTTTTAACAACTGGTATAATTGTTAAAGAATGTATTAATGTAACTGAACAAGGAGTTATTACCACTAGTAATATTCCACCATATTACCAAACTTATGATCCTACTTGTCCTAATAGTGATATTATTAATTCATTAACTTAAAGAAAAATGAGATATTTAATTTTAATATTGTTGTTTCAAACTATTTCCTTTTCTGTGTATTCGCAAGAATCTATTATTAAAACTAATAGTTTAAGATTTAAGATTAATCCTCTTCAGTTTGCAATAATAGGTGAATGTGCGCTTACATCTGAATATTTTTTTTTAAAGCAATATGGAATAAATTTGAAATTAGGATACCAAATACCTTTTGATTATGATTTTATGTATAATCATTATCAAGGTCCAATCATACAAATAGGTTTTAAAAAATATTTTAAAAATAAAATAAAAAACCGGTATTCAATAATGCATTATACAGGTATTGAATTGCTATACAAAAATATATCACATAATTACACTTCTTACCATACTACTACAACACATGAAAATTATAATAGCAAAAACAAAATAGGATTAAAAGCTGTTATTGGTAATGAATTTATTTTTTTAAGAAGTTTTATTATAGAATTTTATGGAGGTTATGGTATAAGCTATTTTTCATCTTGTGAATTCGAAAAAACTTATGATACTATACAAGGGCAAAAAATTAATTTGAAAACATCAGAGAATAAGGAACATAAATTTCTTCCAAATATACATTTAGGAATAAAAATAGGTTTTAATATTCCATTAAATAATAATAAAATTGAAGATAAAATATTTTAAATCATATCATGTTTAATCTAAAATACAATAATTTAAGAAAAAAAATATTTTTATTTTTTATAAACATATTTATTATTTCCTTTTGTTTTGGACAAAAAAATATTGTAAAAGGTATAGGAGGTATTTGGGCAACAGATGGAGGATTCCCTTATCTGATTTCTGTTGCTTTTGAAAGAACAATATCCAAACACTCTACCTTACAATTAACTTATACCACTTTCTATACACAATCAGAGGATGGATATTATACAGAAATTTATAAAATTATTCCTGAGTATCGGTATTATATTAATGACAGTTGTAAGCATTTTAATTGGTATGGAATATTATATGATGAATATTTTATACGTAAAGAACACGGATGGAGTTATAATGATGATTTCACCAGTTCTTATGATTATGATAATTTTTATTATTTGAATGGGATAGGAATTGGTTTTGGAATACAAAAAAAATTATCCAAACGATTTGTTTTTGATATAAATATTGGTCCAAAATATTATTACTATGCTAACAATAAAGATGCTTTAAAAAACAGAAATTATATAACTCCATATAAGATAAATGGAAGATTTGGAATAAGATTTTGTATGTTTTTAGGTTTTTATTTATTTTAATGATTAATAATAAATTATAAAATTAATAAGGAGAGATAAAAATGAAAAGTATTAATAATTTTAAAATTAAGTACCTATTCTTAAGTATATCAATTTTTTTGTTTATAATTTTTTATAGTTTAAATGTAAATAGTCAAATAAGTACTATTATACCAGCAGAGCGACTTCCTGATAATGGAACTGGTGAATGGTATAAGCACTGGATAAATGCAGGTAGTCATGTTTTAACAACTGGTATATTTGTTAAGGAATGTATTACTGTAACTGAACAAGGTGTTGTTCCTTACACTGGTGATCTAAATTATCAAACTTATGATCCTACTTGTCCTAATAGTGATATTATTAATTCATTAACTTAAAGAAAAATGAGATATTTAATTTTAATATTATTTATGAATATAATAAATATTAATTTATTTGCCCAGAATTTAACAGATAGTATTAATCCTAATACCAAATTTAAGAAAAATGCTGTCTTTGTTGAACTGCTTGGTAGTAATTTTGTAGGAGCAAGTGTTAACTATAACAGAAATTTTTATATTAGTAAGAAAATTTATTTATCTGGAGGTACGGGTGTGGGTTATAGTCCAATTGATGAAGGAACCCCAGTATTTCCTATTAGAATTACAATAAATTTAAAGAATGTTGAACTTGGTATAGGTGTTAGTAATTTTATTAGATACACTAAGGTTAGTAGTTATGGTGGTTATGGTTATGGTTATAATGAGTATGGATGGAGATTTCCCTTGGGTACATATAGAAATAAGAATAGTAATCTTTATCTTTTAAATCTACACCCTATTATTGGATATAATATTATAAATAACAATAAAACTTTTGCCTTTTGTATAAACTTTACTCCTCTTTACTTGCCATGGGGAGGAGATCCTCTGCTATTATGGTTTTGGGGCGGAATAAAAATGGTTTACTTTTTTGGATAAAATTGATAACAATTAAACTTAAATAAAATGAAAACCAATCTTTATATCAAAGTAATTATTTCTAAAATAGTTATTTTTTGTCTATTAATTATTTATAGTACTAATTCAAATAGTCAGATAAGTAATTTGATACCATCAGACCGTCTTCCTCCTGCTCCCACAACTCCAATACCTGATTGTGATTGTGATGAAGGAGGAATTTGTCATTGGGTTTGTGCAGGTAGCCCTGTTTTAATAAGTGGTATATTTGTTAAGGAATGTATTAATGTAACAGAACAAGGTGTTATTTATTACACTGGTGATCTAAATTATCAAACTTATGATCCTACTTGTCCTAATAGTGATATTATTAATTCATTAACTTAAAGAAAAATGAGATATTTAATTTTAATATTATTTATAAATATAGTAAATATTAATTTATTTGCTCAGGATAGTTTAAAAAGCATAAAAGAAACTAAACTTTTGTTAAAATATTCACCATTTAGTTTATTTGGGGACTATGTTACAAGAAGCTGTGGCGTACAATTAGGAGCAGAAGTTAATTTATCAAAAAGGGTGAGTTTACAACAGGATATAGGATATATTTTTAATTTATCTAAAAAAAAAAATTGTTTTACAGGATATAATTTTACAAATATATGTCTAAAAAAAATTAATGGTATTCGCACAGATACAGAAATAAAATATTATCTTCAAAAACAAAATAAAAGTTTAAATGGTTTTTATTTAGCGCCTCATTTATTATATCAATTTACAAGAGCAATAAAAATTTATGAAGACAATTATTATATTGATAGAAATATGATTGGGTTACATTTAAAATTTGGTTGGCAATTTGTCTCAAAAAAAGGTTTGGTTATTGACTTAGCATTAGGTCCTGGTAAAAGATATATTTTAAGTACTCCAAGTAAAGATTCAAGGAAGATAGCTATACATGAGAATGAATGGGCTGATTTTTTTCGATATTATAAGTATTATGAATCAAAATATATATACTCTTTTAGTATATCAGGTAGTTTCAAACTTGGCTGGGCTTTTTAATTTAAAACATATTAATAAAAAATGAAAAAGATAATTTACTTTTTTTTGTTTATATTTTTTTGTTTTGTTCTAAATAGTTGTTTTAATCATGACGAAGGGTGGACTCCATGTCTCTCTCTTTATCCACTTCCTTCAAATGATTTAAGTCAAATAATTATTTTAAAAGATGGTGATACAATTGAGGTTATTAAAGAATTTGACTATGTAATTGCTTATTGTAATACTTATAATATTACTTATAATGCTGATGATGTTACATCTGTAGAAATATATAAAAATAACAATTCTGATCATGATTCTGGTTATTATTTATATTTTAGTTTTAAAGGTTATGGAACAGGTAATTATACTAGTAATGTAATTTTAACTTTTAAACAATTTGATAAAAATTATTTATCAGATAAATCACAAATTGAGATTACAAAATATGAAGATGTATGGGACTTAATTGAAGGTAATTTTGCAGATGATTTTATATATGAAAATGATACAATTTTTGTCTCTTGTAGATTCTCTGCACTTAGATGGTGTGCTGGGGGTAATAGAAATGGATCTCAAATTAAATAAACTCTATTTAATTATAACTAATATACTAATTAAAAAATTAAAAAGAATGAGAAATACTTTTAATAAACTATTTAAGATAATTTTCTTTTGGGTTTTAAGTTTTAATACTATATATGTAAATAGTCAAATAAGCACTATTATACAGAATGCTGGCTATTCCGATCGTCTTCCTGACGGAGGTGCTGCTGGTTGGGAAGATCATTGGGTAAATGCTGGGAGTCCTGTTTTAACAAATGGAAGTATTACTGTTAAAGAATGTATTGATGTAACTGAACATGGGGTAATAAATGGTTGGATTGATTATTACCAAGCCAAGGACAATGCTGATAGACTTCAAGATATTGTTGATATTATTCAGGAAAAAGATGATGGATTATATACGTTAATTTACTTTCCTGCAGGAGCATATTATTTTAGCAGAACAATAACTTTAAATAAGAAATTCATTATCCTAAAAGGTGCTGGTGGTGCTGAAAATTTACAGGGTCAGACACATTTACATTTTAATTTAGTACTGGGCGAATATTATCAAAAAGGCTGTATCGAAGTAAACAAAAAGAATATAGGTATAGAAGATTTATTTATCATACAGGACAATTGGACTAGTATAGAAAGCTTTACAATTAAGTTAAATTCAAATGCGAAAAATTGTTGGATAAAAGGTGTTGAAAGTTCTTATACACAGCGTTTTCATATAGGAATATATGGAAACTATAATACTATATCAGGCTGTTATTTTCATGATGCTCATGATTATAGTGATGCCGGAGGAAATGGTTATGGTGTTTGTCTTAGTGGGAAATCAGAACATAATTTAATTGAAAATAATATCTTTAAGCATCTTCGTCATTCAATGGTTTTACAGGCAGGGGCTAAATACAATGTAATAGGTTATAATTACAGTAAGGATCCTCATGGATTTAATTCTGGAATTGAATATTCAAGTTGTCTTAGTGATTTGTTATTTCATGGAAGAGAAGTTGGAGATAATACATTTGAAGGACCACAGTATAATTTATGTGAAGGTAACTATGTTGAAAAAATAAGAATGGATGCTGAACATAAAGCAAATGGTCCTAATAATACTTTTTTTAGAAATTTAGCTGAATATAAATATACTTGTAGTATGCCATTTGCCGGGATAAAAGGATTTAGTATAGCAACAGTTTGGGGTACTGATGATGAATATCGTCAGAATGTTGTAGGATGTAATGCAAAACCACCATCTCATGACAGAAACCAAATTGATGACATTGGTTTTCAAAAATATTGGTATAATAATCACATGGAATCTAAATGGCAAGATATTCCTTCTTATCAGTATTCATATTACAAAATAGGAAAACCAGCTTTTTGGGATGGTTATGATTGGATTAACTGGCCATATTATCCGGATGGTGAAAATCCGGCAAAATCTCGTGATTTCATGGCACATCATCCACCATATAATGCTACAGAAGTTGTATATGCCGGTTGGGATCTTTATGAAAATATGTGTGGTCCTTGTATTTTTGACCAAGGAAAAGATATAACAGAAACACCTGCTTTACAACATAATTTTACAGCAACAGAATATATTACTGCTTCTTATGCTATACCCGATGCAGAACCGGTTACTTTTGCAGCAGGACAATATATAGAATTAAATCCCGGGTTTGAAACTTATGAAAATGGCACTTTTGAAGCTTATATTGACCCAACTATCAGCTGTGATTTTTGTAATAAAATGTTACTGGGAGATTATTATCCGGGTGCACAGGATTATTCTCCAAAACAAAAACCTGAAAAAGAAAAATCAGAAAATAAAAATAACACTGTCTTTGAATGTCACCCCAACCCTTTCAACAACTCAACACAAATAATATTCAGCATTCAGGAAACAACCAACGTAAGATTATACATAACCAGTATTTATGGAATAGAAGTATTGGAATTAGTTAACAATGAGCTTGCAAAAGGCATTCATAATGTAAATATCAAGGGTTCTGCCTTGGCTTCCGGCATTTATTACTGTATCTTGGAAACAAAAGACAGCAGGAGGCATATTAAGTTGGTGAAGATGTAAAATTGGTATTACATTTTTATTCAACATCCCAGTCAATATCCATATCCCAGTTAGAACGGGTTTTGATATCACTCTCATAATATTTAACCTGTTCGGGTTGTATGTTTTTTAAATAGTTTCCTGTATCCCATTTTCCGTTATTATTAGAATCCTGTATGATTTTTAATTTATAAGTCCCGGGTTTAAGATATTCATAAATTATTGTCTTGTCTTGTTTTATTATATCCTGTTTTAATATTTTTTCTTTTTCATTTAGTAATTGAACAATATATATATATTTAGTTTCAGGAATATTTATATTTAGTTTTATTGTGCCATAATATTTCAAAGATTGTGTTTTGAAATCAATATTTATAGTGTCATTAGCATAATTATAAATATCTTTAAATGTTGACGGAGGAATAAATATATGATATGACTGTAATTCTTTCCATTTATAATTTATTTCTATTTTTCTTAAAATGCTGTCTGTAAAATTGATTTGAGGTATGATAGTATCTTTTATTATGGTGTCTTGTATTTCAGTAATTACAATTTTTGAGAGAGCATATTCTTTTACAGGACGGGAAATGTTAAGAAATACAGGTTTATAAAAGTCAAAAGATTTATTTTTATTTATACTTATTGTATAAAGAAATTTGTCAGATATATCAGTTCTTTTGCCTGAAAACTCACTTTTTGTTTTATGTTTTAATGCAAACTCTATTGTATCTAAAATAATATTATTATCTTTGATTTCCAGTATAAGAGAATCGTTATTAACATTTGTAAGCCAGTAAATAAGTGTGTCTTTTCCAGGATTAGGGTCTTTTATGTTCCATTTATTTTCAAATTTACAATTTAAAGGTGTTATTTTCACATTAACAGTCGGGCGTTTGAATATAAATGTCAGTTTTCTTTCGTGAGAAATATTAGTTTTTATTAATTTTTGGATAGTATCGGTTTCTTTGAATAAAAACAAATTATAAATAGTATTTTTTGAGCTGTCTTTTCTTACAGTATCAATGATTTCAGGAGATATAATACTATCTTTAAAAGCAATAATTTCGTTTGGCAGGTCATAAATATAATTATTATTTTCATCTTTAAGAGCAAACATTTTATATATGTCATTTTTCAGGTTACTAAACACAAAATCGCCTGATTTGTTGGGCTTTGTTATATACAGAGGTCTCTCTTTATAGGGCACAGAGTCGTAGATATTTTTATAAAGCATCATAATTACATCTTTTTCAGGTTTTGTTGTGAATGCATCTGTAATTTTTCCTTTTACTGTTAAAGAGTCCAATAAATTTCCTGTTGAAAAAACATATTGAAAATTTGACAAAATGTTATTTTCAGTAATGTCAGCAATAGCATCGCCAAAATAAATTGTATAAGTTGTATTATTTTTTAATTTTTCATTAAAAGAGATGATTATTGATTTGCCTTTGAGAGAAAAATCAGGAAGTTTATCAAGAGTAGGGGAGATGATAGATTGATTATTTATATTATTAAGTTTTATAAATTCATCAAAGGATATTTTGATTTTCGTTTCTTCAAAATTTGTCGAATAATTTTTTGGAACACATTTCAGAACTTTTGGCGACTGTATATCTTTTGGTCCACCTGTTGGAGCAACAATATTAGCACAGGCAACAAAAAATAATGGTATAAAGACAACAAAAAATAACTTAATTATATGATTTTTTTTAATGTTATTTACCATTTTTTAGTTAAAAAATACGTGTTTATTAAGAATATAAAATAATCGGTGTAAAAGTAATAATAATTTTCAAGTTGCTATACTCTGCTCGGTAATAATTTGAGATAATTTATATACTAATACTATAACAGTTATAATTTATTGTCATTAATAGTCATTGATCGTCATTAATAGTCATTAGATAGTCATTAGATAGTCAATAACAACAAATGACAGCGGAGCCACTTGTGTTGAGCAAAGCCGAAACAAATGACCATGAATGACGGCGAAGCCGAATGACTATGAATGACTATAATTTATTACGCAAAATATAACCACTCAAAGTACAATATTATTTTTTTTGTCACAAATTACATTTACCTTGTTAAGTAACTATATTCGTTTACTTACAACTACCTGATAAAACTTTATAATTTATTTTTTTTGTATTAGTAAAATATTTATTATCTTTGTATTATGTTACACTTATCAAAAAATAAAAAACTAATTACAACTCTTACATTTTTGTTCATTATCTTTTTATTTTCCTGCCAAAACAAAGAAAAAGATTCTGACACATCAGATAATTCCACATTAAACGAAATAAAAAAAAGAGGTAAAATAATAGCATCAACAGAATGTAACTCTACCAACTATTTTATATATAAAGGACAACCAATGGGCTATCAATATGAGCTCTTAAAATTGCTGGCAAAACATTTAAATGTTAAATTAGAACTTATTGTCAGTAATGACCTGGGAAAAAACTTTAAATGGTTACTTAATAAAAAATGCGATTTAATAGCTCTGGATTTAACTGTTACCCAAGAAAGAAGCAAAATAGTTGACTTTACCAAGCCATACAGTCAAACACGACAGGTATTAGTGCAAAGAAGATATGCCTTAGACGGACAAAAAATGAGCAAAAACCATTTAATAAGAAGTCAATTGGACTTGGCAGGGAAAAAAATATATATACAAAAAAAATCTTCTTTTTCTGAAAGATTAAAAAATCTGTCGGAAGAAATAGGCGATAGTATCTATGTTATTGAATCATCGGAATATGACGAGGAACAACTAATATCATTAGTGGCAAAAGGTGAAATTGATTATACAGTATGCGACGAACATATTGCACTTGTAAACAAAACTTATTACCCTAACATTGACATAAAAACACCTGTAAGCTTTCATCAGAATTTAGCATGGGCTTTAAGAAAAAATCAGGATTCTCTTATGCTCGTAATTAATGACTGGATAACAGACCTTAAAAAAACAAGAAAATATAAAGGAATATATAATAAATATTTCAAAAACAAAAGGTCTGTACGAATTGTTAACAGTGAGTTTTATTCAATAAAAGGAGGTAAAATATCTCCTTATGATGATTATTTAAAAAAATACAGTAAACTTATCAACTGGGACTGGCGTTTACTGGCTTCTCTTATGTTTCAGGAGTCGGGTTTTGATTCAAAAGCAAAATCATGGGCAGAAGCTTATGGTTTAATGCAACTTATGCCTTTTACTGCACAGGAATATGGAATAGATACATTGTCTTTACCGGAAGAAAATATACTTGCCGGAGTTAAATTTATCAGACAGCTTGATAAACAATTGTCTGACAAAATTGATGACAGACAGGAAAGGATAAAATTTGTTCTTGCTTCATATAACGCAGGACTTGGACATATACTTGATGCACGCAGATTAGCTAAAAAATATGACAAAAATCCTGATATCTGGGCAGATAATGTTGAAATTTTTCTGCTTAAAAAATCAAATAGAAAGTTTTATACAGATACTGTTGTAAGATGCGGATATTGCAGAGGAGAAGAGACATATAAATTCGTTAATGAAATATTGGAAAGATACCAAAACTATAAAAATATTATAAAAGAATAAGATATTCAATTGTTTTTTTGTTTCAAGTTACACTTCTGTTATTTTGAGGGTGCATCCTTTCTGAGGCGGAATAAAAGTCCACTTAATTCAATAAAAATCAAAAGCATTAACATCATCTTCAGATAAATCATATTTTTTTTGAATTTTATTTTAGTATTTCAAAATACAAAAAAAATAACTATTGCCAATTTGCTTAATATCCAAAAAAATAAATGTTTAATCAGACAACAGTGAGAAAATATTATTTTATCATTTGCCACAACAAATAAAATGGGTTTATTTATTACTTTTGCAAAAAAAAATATAAACAGATGAAAAATATAATTTATTTAGATGGGAAAAATTTAACAATTGAGGATGTTATTAATATAGCAAAAAAAGGATATAAAGTTGATTTTCCTGAAAAGATAAAAGAAAATATAATAAAAACACGAAAAAAACTTGAAAAACAACTTACAGAACATCCTGAAATACAGATATATGGCACAAATGTTGGCTGTGGAGATTTGAAAGACCATGTAATTACACCACAATCTTTTGAGTCATATCAGATAAAATATATAAAAGCTCATAACTGTGGCACTGGAAAACCTGTATCTGTTAAAGTATCCAGAGCAATAATGGTAATAAGATTAAATTCTTTTGCCAAAGGTCTGTCAGCAATGCGTATGCAAACCTGCCAACTGATGATTGATATGCTCAACAATAATGTAAGTCCGTGGATATTGGAAGAGGGATCTGTTGGTGCAAGTGGCGACTTAATACCTCTTGCAATGATGGGTGCTGTCCTTATTGGATTGCCTGAGGCAAAAGCATATTATAACAATAAATTATTAGGAGCACCTGAAGCATTAAAAAAGTCAGGACTGAAACCGATAAAATTAGGAGCTAAAGAAGCAATGGGATTAACAAATGGCTCTAACTTTATATCTGCTTTATCTGTATTCGCCATACACGATACAGAATATTTGTTAAAAAATGCTTCTGTAACAGCTGCTTTATCATTAGAAGCCATTCGTGGCGAAAAAGATGCTTTTTCAAAGCTTATTAATGATAACCGACCACACAAAGGACAACTGCTCGTTGCAAAACAAATAAGGGATTTAATACAAAATTCAAAAAGAACTTCTGAAAAAGCACAAAACATTAAACTCCCAAATCAAATAAAATCAACTGTTAAGGAAAGAGTCCAGGACAGATACAGTTTTAGAGCTGTGCCACAGGTTCACGGACCTGCTTACGAGGCACTGGAAAAATTTAAAGATACTGTTACTGTTGAAATAAATTCTGCTACGGATAATCCATTATTCTTTGTTGATGACAAAGGACTTTTTCATGCAAAGAGTGGAGCAAATTTTCACGGACAACCATTAGCAGCTGTAATTGATTATTTAAAACTAACGTTAACAAGCATAGGGCTAATCACTGACAGAAGAACTTTTTCCTTACTGGATAAAAATCTTAATTATGGCTTATCTGCTGACTTGGCAAATGCTCATAGTAAAGGAGACACAGGACTTATGCTTACTCAATATGCAAGTGCAGCAAGAGCTGCTGAATCAAGAGTGCTATCTACTCCTAGTTCTGTGATGTCTGTCTCTACATCAGCTAATCAGGAGGACTTTGTATCAATGGGTAGTATAGGAGTTTTACACCTTAACAAGATTATATATAATATACAAATAATAATAGCAATAGAACTATTATGTGCTATAAGAGCAATACAAATGAGCTATGATAATTTGCCAAAAGACCTTAGAAAATTAGGAGATGGAACTGAAAAAGTTTATGATTTAGTGAATAAAGAATTACCATCTGTAACAGAAGACCAGTATATGAGAACTGATATGGAAAAAGCTATAAAACTTATAAAATCAGGTAAATTAATATTGTTTCTGATATAATTTAACCTGAATTATTTATAAATTAAATTATATTTTATTATCATTAGCCTAGTCCTTCAGGACAATGTCATTTAGTTAAGGTGTAACATATTGAATATCAGACTAGCACCACGCTTTAGCGTGGTGACTGATTTAGGTAAATAAAATTTTTAGTCCGCTTCAGCGGACTTCTAATAACATACAAAAATTAA
>CAZZDX010000055.1:0-13453 GCA_964653185.1 uncultured Bacteroidales bacterium | reverse complement strand
TGTAACAGGAGAAATTACTTTACCAGAAGGTATTGAAATGGTAATGCCAGGAGACCATATTACTATTGATGTTAAACTCATCACTAACATAGCAATGAATAAAGGATTAAGATTTGCTATACGTGAAGGTGGAAGAACCGTAGGCGCCGGACAAGTAATAGAATTAATAAAAGATTAAAAAATTAAATATATTATAATAATTAATACTAAAAAAATTATTATATACGGGTGTAGCTCAATTGGTAGAGTAGTGGTCTCCAAAACCATTGGTTGGGAGTTCGAGTCTCTCCTCCCGTGCAAAATATTAAATTAAATGAAAAAATTAATAGCTTATATTAAAGATTGCTATAATGAATTAATACATAAAGTATCATGGCCAACTTGGAAAGAACTACAAAATAGTGCTATGGTTGTATTTATTGCTTCATTAATAGTAGCATTCATTATCTATTTGATGGATATATCATTTAGCTCTGTATTAAAACAATTTTATAAACTATTTTAATTTGCCCAAGGCATATATATTATTATTAAAGATTTATTTTTTTTATAAAGTATTCAAATTAATATGAACGAACAGATAAAAAAATGGTATGTTATTAAGGCAATTACTGGTAAAGAAAAAAAAGTAAAAGAATATATTGAAAACGAAATTAAACGTCTAAATTTATCAGATTATATTTCTCAAATACTTATACCAACAGAAAAAATTTATCAGATAAGAAAAGGTAAAAAAATAAGTAAAGAAAAAAATTTTTTTCCCGGATATATTCTTGTTGAAGCTACACTCATTGGTGAAATACCACATATAATAAAAAATGCTCCTAATGTATTAGGATTTTTAACATCTTCTAGGGGAGGTGAACCAATCCCTTTACGGCAAGTTGAAATAAATAGAATATTAGGAAGAGTAGATGATATATCAGAAAACGAAGAAGAAATAGAAACAAAATTTATCATTGGCGAAACTGTTATTGTTATTGACGGACCTTTTAATAACTTTAATGGTATTATTGAAGAGGTAAATGAAGAAAAGAAAAAACTTAAAGTAATGGTTAAAATCTTTGGGAGGAAAACTCCTTTAGAACTTAGCTTTATGCAAGTTGAAAGACAACAATAAAAAAAATATTTATTACTTATATAAATTATTATTAAATATGGCAAAAGAAATTACAGGAATAATAAAATTACAAATTAAAGGAGGAGCTGCAAACCCTTCGCCACCAGTAGGACCTGCATTAGGAGCCAAAGGTGTTAATATAATGGATTTTTGTAAACAATTTAATGCCAGGACAAAAGACAACGCAGGTAAAATTACTCCTGTCGTCATTACTGTCTATAGAGATAAATCTTTTAACTTCATAATCAAAACTCCACCAGCATCAGTACAATTATTAGAAATTGCTAAACTAAAATCTGGCTCAGCTGAATCAAACAAAAATAAAGTAGGGTCTGTAACATGGGACCAAATTAAAACTATTGCTGAAGACAAAATGAAAGATTTAAATGCTTTTAAGATTGAATCTGCAATGAAAATGGTTGCAGGAACTGCAAGAAGTATGGGAATTACTATTAAAGGAGATTTCCCTTCTAAAAAAAATAATTAAATTAAAATAAATACAGGATATTATAAATATAAAAATGACTAAGGTAACAAAAAAAAGAAAAGAATCATTATCAAAATATGATAAAAATAAAATATATTCTTTATCTGATGCTGTCAATATTGTTAAAGAAATAACTACCACCAATTTTGATGCATCTGTTGATATTGACATACGTTTAGGTGTTGACCCACGAAAAGCTGACCAAATGGTAAGAGGAACTGTAACTTTGCCTCATGGAACAGGGAAAAAAAAGAAAGTATTGGTAATATGTACACCAGATAAAGAAAAAGAAGCTAAAACAGCAGGAGCAGACTTTGTCGGACTTGATGAATATATCAAAAAAATAAAAGATGGCTGGACAGATATTGATGTAGTGATAACTATGCCAACTGTTATGTCAAAACTTGGTGCATTAGGTAAAATATTAGGACCAAGAGGTCTGATGCCTAATCCTAAAACAGGAACAGTTACTATGGATATAGGAAATGCCGTTACCGATGTTAAACGAGGCAAGATAGATTTTAAAGTAGATAAATTTGGAATAATACATTCATCTATTGGAAAAGCTTCGTTTGACAATAAAAAAATTGTTGATAATGCTAAAGAGATATTACATACTATAATTAAACTCAAACCTGCCTCATCAAAAGGCACTTATATAAAAAGTATATATCTATCAAGTACTATGAGTCCGGAAATTAAAATTGAACCTAAATCAATAACTTTATAAAAATATTATATACTATGAAAAAAAATGAAAAAAATAAAGTAATTGATTCTTTAACAAAAGATTTATCAAATAATAAAAATATTTATTTAACTGATATATCCGGCTTAAATGTTGAATTAACAAATAAACTAAGAGGACTTTGCTTTAAAAAAAATGTTAATTTAAAAACAGTAAAAAATACATTTCTTAAAAAAGCTATTAAAAAATCAAATACTGACTTTGAACCATTTTATAATATATTAGAAGGTCCTACATCTATAATGCTATCAGAAACAGGCAATATACCTGCAAAAATTATAAAAGAATTCAAAAAAACACAAAAACAAAAAAAACCTGTTATCAAAGGTGCTTATGTAGAAGAAACATTTTATACAGGAGAAAATCTATTAGAGATACTAATAAATATTAAATCTAAAAATGAAATGATTGCTGATATTATAGAGATACTTAAATCACCGGCAAAAAATATTATATTAGCATTACAATCAGGAGCACAAACAATTATAGGAATTATTAAAACTTTATCTGAAAAATCAAAATAAATTATTTTTAAAACAACTAAAACAATAATAAAAATGACAGACCTAAAAGATTTTGCAAAACAATTAGTTAATTTATCTGTTAAGGAAGTAAACGAATTATCTAATATCTTAAAAGATGAATATGGTATTGAAGCAGCAGCACCTGCCGCTATTGTTACAACAACAGAAAATACCGAAGAAAAATCTGAAGAAAAAACAGAATTTGATGTTATTATCAAAGCTTCTGGTCCTTCTAAATTAGCAGTAGTTAAATTAGTTAAAGAATTAACTAGTTTAGGATTAAAAGAATCAAAAGAATTAGTGGACTCTTCACCTATTGCTATAAAAAAAAACATTCCTAAAGACGAAGCCGAATCTATTTTAAAACAATTAGAAGAAGTCGGGGCTGAAGCAGAGATTAAGTAAAGAATATTAAGATAAAATTATCTGTAACTATTTACCTCATCAGGTCAGGCATTCGTCAGTAGCCGAACATGGTTGCCTGATTCGGCTACTGATGAATGCTTGATACAACGGGATAAAACATCAAAAATATTAATCCTGCAGATAACAATCAATAAAAATAAATAATTATATAGATTTTTATCTTCTCGTTTGATATTTTTTAGCTACTATATATTAATATCTAATCCACCTAAGGCGGATAGTAATTTAATACTGTTTTTTTAAAGAATAAAACATTCATTTTTTAATATTTCACTTATTTTAATTACTTAATCATTAACTTAAAATTTAAAAATCTTGACTTTAAAAAATACTGAAAGAATAAATTTTGCATCTACAAAAATTAAAGCAAAGCACCCTGATTTTTTAGATATACAATTAAAATCTTTTCAGGATTTCTTTCAATTAGAAACAAATCCTAAAGATCGAAAAAACGAAGGTCTATTTAAGGTCTTCTCTGAAAATTTTCCTATTTCAGATGTCCGTAATAATTTTACACTTGAATTTTTAAATTACTACATAGACCCACCTAGATATTCCATTAAAGAATGTGTAGAAAGAGGATTATCTTATAGCGTACCTCTTAAAGCAAAACTTAAATTGTATTGTAACGACCCTGAACATGAAGATTTTGAAACTATTGTTCAAGATGTGTATTTAGGGACAATACCTTATATGACACCTAATGGTGATTTTGTAATAAATGGCGCTAAAAGAGTAGTAGTATCACAACTACACCGTTCTCCTGGCGTATTCTTTGGTCAAAGCAGACATGCCAATGGAACATTGCTATATTCAGCAAGAGTAATACCTTTTAGAGGATCATGGATAGAATTTTCAACAGATATCAATAATATAATGTATGCTTATATTGATAGAAAGAAAAAACTACCTGTAACCACTCTCCTTAGAGCTATTGGCTATGAAAGTGATAAAGAAATACTCCGAATCTTTGATTTAGCCGAAGAAATTGATGTAAATAAATCTAATCTTAAAAAAATTATTGACCGCAAATTAGCTGCAAGAGTATTAAAATCATGGATAGAAGATTTTGTAGATGAAGATACAGGAGAAGTTGTTTCTATTGAACGTACCGAAGTTATTGTTGACAGAGAAATAATATTAGAATCTAAACATATTGAATCAATTATAAAATCAGGATCTAAAACTATCCTTATACATAAAAAAGATTCTAATATCTCCGACTTCTCTATAATAAGCAATACATTACAAAAAGATACTACTAACTCTGAACGAGAAGCTGTTGAATTTATATACCGATTACTTAGAAGTGCTGAACCACCTGATTATGAAACAGCAAAAGGTGTTATTGACAAATTATTTTTCTCAGAAAAAAGATATGACTTGGGAGAAGTTGGCAGATATAGAATAAATAAAAAACTAAAAACTAACACACCTATTACTACTAGGGTACTGACAAGAGAAGACATTATTCTAATTATAAAACATCTTGTCCAACTACTTAATTCAAAAACTAATGTAGATGACATTGATCATTTAAGTAATCGTAGAGTTCGTACTGTAGGAGAACAACTATCTACACAATTTAGTCTCGGACTATCAAGGATGTCGCGTACTATTCGCGAAAGAATGAATGTAAGAGATAATGAAGTGTTTAAACCAATTGACCTAATCAATGCAAAAATATTATCATCTGTAGTTAACTCTTTCTTTGGAACAAATTCTTTGTCTCAGTTTATGGATCAAACTAACATCCTTGCTGAAATGACACATAAAAGAAGAATATCTGCATTAGGAAAAGGAGGACTAACACGCGAAAGAGCAGGGTTTGAAGTCCGTGACGTCCATTATACACACTATGGACGACTATGTACAATAGAAACACCCGAAGGTCCTAATATAGGTCTAATATCTTCTCTTTGTGTATATGCCAAAATTGACAACTTAGGATTTATTGAAACACCATACAAAAAAATAGTTGATAAAAAAGTTTTACTTGATGAAGACCCTATATATCTTACTGCGGAAGAAGAAGAAAAAAATATTATAGCTCAGGCTAATACACCTATAAATGATGATGGATATTTTAAAACAGACAAAATCAGAGCAAGATATTTTGCAGATTACCCTATTGTAGGACCTGAAAAACTTAGCTATATTGATGTTGCACCAAATCAAATCACTTCAATTGCTGCATCACTAATCCCTTTTTTAGAACATGATGATGCCAACCGTGCCTTAATGGGTTCTAATATGATGCGACAAGCTGTCCCTTTATTACGTCCGGAAGCACCTATTGTAGGTACAGGATTAGAATCAGATACAGTTAGAGATTCAAGAGTACTTATCAATGCTGAAAATGATGGAATTGTTGAATATGTTGATGCAAAAAAAATTATTATAAAATATACCAGAACAGATAAAGAAAATTTAGTAAGTTTTGAAAATAATATAAAAACATATAATCTTGTTAAATTTACCAGAACAAATCAAAATACTTGTATTAATCTTAATCCTATTGTTAAAAAAGGACAAAAAGTTAAAAAAGGACAAATTTTATGTGAAGGATATGCTACCGAACATGGCGAACTTGCCTTAGGGAAAAACATAAAAGTAGCATTTATGCCTTGGAAAGGTTATAATTTTGAAGATGCTATAGTAATATCTGAAGAAGTCGTTAGAAATGATACTTTTTCTTCTATCTATATAGAAGAACATAGTATGAGTGTTAGAGATACAAAAAGAGGACCAGAAGAATTAACCAATGACATACCAAATGTTAGTGCAGAATCTACCAAAAACCTTGACGAAAACGGACTGATTAGAATAGGAACAGAGGTTCATGAAGGTGATATCCTTATTGGTAAAATAACACCAAAAGGAGAAACAGACCCTACTCCTGAAGAAAAACTACTAAGAGCAATATTTGGTGATAAAGCAGGTGATGTTAAAGATACATCTTTAAAATCTTCTGCTCTTAAAGGAACTGTTATTGATAAAAAATTATTCTCTAAAAAAATAAAAGATAGAAAAATAAAAAATAAAGAGACAGAAATCTTAGAAAAACTTGAACAAGAATATAAAAAATCTATTACAGAACTAAAATCTAAACTAATAGATAAACTATTAGTCCTGGTAAGTGGAAAAACATCACAAACTATTCGTAACAACTTTAAAGATGTTATAATTAATAAAGGAACTAAATTTACTCAAAAATTATTACTGAGCATTGACTATTCAAACATAAACTCTAATAAATGGACTACTGATAAAAATAAAAATGAACTAATTAAAATATTACTTGATAATTATAATATTAAAGCAAAAGAATTTTTAGGCAAGTATAATCGCGAAAGATTTACCGTAACCGTAGGTGATGATTTACCAATCGGAATTTTACAATTGGCTAAAGTTTATACAGCAAGTAAACGTAAATTACAGATAGGAGATAAAATGTCAGGACGACATGGAAATAAAGGTATAGTAGCAAAAATTGTAAAAAAAGAAGATATGCCTTTCTTAGAAGATGGAACGCCTGTTGACATTGTCCTTAACCCTCTTGGCGTACCTTCCCGTATGAACTTAGGACAAGTTTTTGAAACAGTACTTGGCTGGGCAGGCCAAAAATTAGGACTAAAATTTGCAACACCCATCTTTGATGGAGCATCATTAAATAATATTAATGATTATATAGAAAAAGCAGAATTACCTAAAAATGGAAAAATATATCTATATGATGGCGGAACAGGCAATCGCTTTGACCAGCCAGCAACAGTCGGAATAATATATATGTTGAAACTAAATCATATGATAGATGATAAAATACACGCTCGTTCTATTGGACCATATTCTTTAATCACTCAACAACCATTAGGCGGAAAAGCACAATTTGGAGGACAAAGATTTGGAGAAATGGAGGTATGGGCTTTGGAAGCATTTGGAGCAGCTAATATACTACAGGAAATGCTTACTGTTAAATCTGATGATGTTACAGGTAGAGCTAAAGCTTATGAATCAATAGTTAAAGGAGAAAATTTCTTAACACCAGGAACACCGGAATCTTTTAAAGTTCTTGTACATGAACTACGCGGTTTAGGACTAAATATAACATTTGACTGACAAATAAAATTTAGAGTTTAGAGTTTAAAGTTTGAAGTTTGAAGTTTGAAGTTTGAAGTTAATAACGGGAAACTATTAATGACTATTAATGACAATCAATGACAATTAATGACTATTAATGACCACTAAGACAGCCCGTAAGGGCATATAATGACAACAAAATAAAATTATTATAATAAACACTTAATTTTTTATTATATGGCATTCAGAAAAGACAGTTCTATAAAAAAACAATTTTCTAAAATAACAATAAGTTTGGCTTCTCCTGAAATGATTCTTGAACAATCTTACGGCGAGGTGTTAAAGCCAGAAACAATTAATTATAGAACATATAAACCTGAAAAAGATGGTTTATTCTGCGAAAGAATCTTTGGACCCACAAGAGATTGGGAATGTTACTGCGGAAAATATAAAGGTATAAGATATAAAGGAATTATCTGTGATAGATGTGGCGTTGAAGTTACTGAAAAAAAAGTAAGAAGAGAAAGAACAGGACATATTAAATTAGTTGTCCCTATAGTACATATATGGTTTTTCAAATCTTTGCCTAACAAAGTTGGAGCTTTACTTGGATTACAAACAAAAAAACTTGATTTAATAATATATTATGAAAAATATGTAGTAATAAATCCAGGAATAAAAACATCCGATAATATTAAATATTTGGACTTTCTTACAGAAGAAGAATATTTTGATATTATAGAATCTTTACCTCCTGAAAATCAAAATCTTGATGATGATGACCCTAATAAATTTATTGCCAAAATGGGAGCAGAAGGTTTGTATCACTTACTCTCAAGATTAGATTTAGATGATTTATCTTACACATTACGTCATAAAGCAAATACCGAAACATCACAACAACGCAAAAAAGATGCTTTAAAACGACTTCAAATTATAGAATCTTTTCGCGATGCTAATACTCGTATTGAAAATCGTCCTGAATGGATGATTGTTAAAGTTATATCTGTTATACCACCTGACTTAAGACCTCTTGTCCCGTTAGATGGCGGAAGATTTGCTACATCTGACCTAAATGACCTATATCGTAGAGTTATTATTAGAAATAACAGATTAAAAAAATTAATAGAAATTAAAGCACCTGAAGTAATACTTCGTAATGAAAAACGAATGCTACAGGAAGCCGTAGATTCTTTATTTGATAACTCTAGAAAATCCAGTGCTGTTAAAGCATCATCAAATAGACCTCTAAAATCTTTAAGCGATTCTTTAAGAGGAAAAAAAGGACGCTTTCGTCAAAATCTATTAGGGAAAAGAGTAGATTATTCGGGACGTTCTGTTATTATCGTTGGACCTGAATTAAAACTTCATGAATGTGGTCTGCCAAAAGAAATGGCATCTGAATTATTCAAACCTTTTATTATCCGAAAACTCCTTGAAAGAGGAATTGTTAAAACAGTTAAAGCTGCTAAAAAAATTGTTGACAAAAAAGACCCTGTTATTTGGGATATACTTGAAAATATATTAAAAGGTCATCCTGTTTTATTAAATCGTGCTCCTACATTACACAGATTGGGAATTCAAGCTTTTCAACCTAAACTGATAGAAGGCAAAGCTATTCAATTGCACCCTTTATCTTGTACAGGATTTAATGCTGACTTTGACGGAGACCAGATGGCTGTACACATACCTCTAAGTAATGCATCCATCGTTGAAGCACAATTACTAATGTTGTCTTCTCATAATATTTTAAATCCTGCAAACGGCTCTCCTATTATGGTCCCATCGCAAGATATGATATTAGGATTATATTATATGACAAAAGGTTATAAAAGTGAAAAAGGAAGGCATGTTAAAGGTGAAGGACATAAATTCTATTCCATAGAAGAAGTTACTATTGCTTATAATGAAAAAAAAGTAGATCTACATGCTTTTATAAAAATTAGAACAAAAGTAAAAGAAAATGACAAATTAGTTAATAAACTTATTGACACAACTGTTGGTAGAGTTATTTTTAACAATGTAGTCCCTGAAGAATATGGATATATAAACCAATTATTAACAAAAAAAAACTTACGAGATATTATTGGCTCTATTTTAAAAAAGGCAGGAACAAAAAAAACCGCTATATTCCTTGATGATATTAAAGATTTAGGATATAAAATGGCATTTAAAGGAGGATTATCTTTTAATTTAGATGATATTGTTGTTCCTGATGTAAAAAAAGAACTAATACTTGAAGCAGACAAAGAAGTTGATGAGGTAATGAATAACTATAATATGGGATTCATTACTAATAATGAAAGATATAATCAAATTATTGATATATGGACACATACAAACTCACAACTATCACAAAAAGTAATAGAAAAATTAGCTAAAGACAAACAAGGATTTAACTCTGTCTTTATGATGCTTGATTCAGGGGCAAGAGGATCTAAGGAACAAATTCGTCAATTGTCAGGAATGAGAGGACTAATGGCAAAGCCACAAAGATCCGGAGCATCAGGAGGAGAAATTATTGAAAATCCTATCATTTCAAATTTTATGGAAGGTCTTTCTGTGCTTGAATATTTTATCTCAACTCATGGTGCAAGAAAAGGATTAGCTGATACTGCCCTGAAAACTGCAGATGCCGGCTATTTAACCCGTCGTCTGGTTGATGTTGCTCAAGATGCTATTATAACAGAAGAAGATTGTGGAACTTTAAGAGGTCTTACCGTTACTTCTCTTAAAAAAGATGATGAAATTGTAGAAACATTATATGAAAGAATTCTTGGACGAACTTCTTTACATGATATTTATCATCCACAAACAGGAAAAATAATTATCAAAGCAGGAGGAGAATTAACAGAAGAAATATCTGAAATTATTAAAAATTCTCCTATAGAATCAGTTGAAATAAGATCTGTTTTGACTTGTGAATCTGAAAAAGGTGTTTGTGCAAAATGTTATGGACGCAATCTTTCAACAGCGAGAATGGTAGAAAGAGGAGAAAATGTTGGTGTTATTGCAGCACAATCAATAGGCGAACCAGGCACACAATTAACACTAAGAACTTTCCATGTTGGAGGTACTGCTTCTGCTATTGCTACAGAATCTAAAATAGAATCTAAATATGATGGCATCCTTGAAATAGAAGATTTAAGAACTGTTGAATATACTAATTCTGAAAAAAAAACTTATGATATAGTTATCGGCAGATCTGCTGAAATGAAAATTATTGACAGTAATACTGGTATTGGATTAACTACTGCTCATATACCTTATGGAGCTAACTTATACATTAAAGAAAAAATAAAGGTAAAAAAAGGTGAATTAATATGTGATTGGGACCCTTACAATGCTACTATCCTATCCGAAGTATCAGGACAAATAAAATTTGAAAATATCGTAGAAAGTATTTCTTTTAAAATTGAATCTGACGAACAAACAGGATATAACGAAAGAATAATCATTGATAGTCATAATAAAACAATAAACCCTGTAATAAAAATTTTATCTGAAAAGAAAGACGTCTTAAAATCTTATGATATTCCTGTAGGTGCACATATATCAGTAAATGATAATAGCAAAATTAAAGCCGGAGAAGTATTAGTAAAAATTCCAAGATCTGTTGGAAAATCTATTGATATTACAGGTGGATTACCAAGAGTTACAGAACTGTTTGAAGCCCGTAATCCTTCTGACCCTGCAACTGTTGCTGAAATTAATGGCATCATATCTTTTGGAAAGAAAATAAAAAGAGGTAATCGTGAAATAATTATCACTTCTAAAACAGGAGAAGAAAAACATTACTTAATATCTCTTACAAAGCAAATATTTGCTCAGGAAAATGATTATGTAAAAGCAGGAGCACCTTTATCAAGTGGAGCTATAACACCTGAAAGTATCCTTGCTATTAAAGGACCAACAAAAGTTCAGGAATATATTGTTAATGAAATACAAGAAGTATATCGTCTGCAAGGTGTAAAAATTAATGATAAACATTTTGAAGTTATTGTCCGACAAATGATGCGTAAACTAATTGTTGAAGACCCGGGAGACACTAAATTTCTTGAACATGAAATTGTTGATAAATTAAATTTTCATAAACAAAATGACTGGATATTTGGTAAAAAGGTAATTATTGATATTGGCAATTCTGCAACTTTTAAATTAGGACAAATTATAAATGCCAGAAAATTAAGAGATGAAAATTCTATTTTAAAACGTAAAGACAAAAAACTTATATCTGCCAGAGATACTGTTACTGCTACATCAAGTCAAATATTGCAAGGCATTACACGAGCATCTCTACAAACCAAAGGATTTATCTCTGCAGCTTCTTTCCAAGAGACAACAAAGGTTCTAACAAATGCTGCTTGTAATGCTACTTATGACAAATTAGAAGGTCTAAAAGAAAATGTTATTGTAGGACATCTAATACCTGCTGGAACAGGACTTGAAGAATATAAAGATATTAAAGTCGGCTCAATGGAAGAATATAAAAAACTTATTGAAGCAAAAAAAGAAAAAAAAGTTTTAACTGATATACAAGTATAAAGCTAAAGACATTTCTAATTGAGTATATCTAAATCATTTATGAATAATAGATGAAACCGATAATTATTAATGCTTTATTGAAAAGATTGAAAAGATTGGAAAAATTATGGATAAGAGCTTTAAAAAAAATCTTTGCAATCATTACAATCTTTGCAATTATTTTAATTATTATAATTTTTTAATACTAATAAATATCTGAACAATTATAAATAACTTTAATAAATAAAATAAACTATGTCTGAAGAAAAAATAAAAAAAGACCAGCTAAACATAGAAATAAACGATGATGTTGCCGGCGGAATTTATTCCAACCTTGCAATAATAACTCATTCAAATTCTGAATTTATTGTTGATTTTATCAGAATAATGCCTAACATACCCAAAGCAAAAGTAAAATCAAGAATAATACTAACACCGCAACATGCCAAACGTTTACTTAAAGCTTTATCAGAAAATGTATCTAAATATGAGTCCATGTATGGTGATATTAAAGATGTTGGTGGACAGAATAAAATACCTTTAAACTTTGGCGGACCTACAGCACAGGCATAATTTCTTAAAAAACAATATAGCAATGAGGCAATTATGCGAGTAATTACTCCATCCGCATTGCTTCCTGTTTCCAAATTTTAGTTTCACTTTTCCCGACTTCTACGGCTAAAGCAGTTCTAAATTTCTTAACACCCTGATTATCAATATACAAGTATATTTTTGGGTTTAAAGTTCAAAACTCATAATTTTTAAGTATCAAGCACAAAATTCGTAATTCATAACTCATAATTCATAACTCATAATTTTCTTTTATCTTATCAAGCTGACCACACCGTTTTTTGTAATTTCTTTGCCTTGTGTTGTTGTGGCTTTAAACATATAAACATAGTTTGCTGTCGGTTGTTTTTCTCCTTTATATACGCCGTTCCAGCCTCTGGATTGCTCGTTTGTTTCAAAGACCTTTAAGCCCCACCGGTTAAATATTTTTATTTCCATATTTTTAAGCCCGCCTCGGACATATAATATATCATTTTGCCCGTCATTGTTGGGTGTAAATGCTGTGGGAATAAATATATCTGTTTGTTCTATTTCTGCTGTATCTTCATATAATGTTACTGATACATCATCTATGTAATAATAAGATATGTAAGGATTATAAGGATTAGTTGCACTTACTCCGTCTACAAATAAAGTATCCAGATGTGCATCATCTTTATTAAAACAACCAATAGTAATATATTTTTCTCCACCATTAGCTGTATAAGTACCAGAAATTTCTGTCCAATTTTCTTTATCAGTAATAAAGTTTCCTTGTGGATTTGATATCTGTGGTATAACAAATAAAGGTGAGTTATTAGTTAAAGGATACCCTATTGCTGTATCTGAAAAAAATAGCCCAATATCATATACTGCATAACAAATAGAATCACCTAAACTTACATAAAATTTTACGTTATAATTCTTATTTTTATATAATGTATCACTACTGACCGACTAAATTTTAAATAAAGGGGTACTTCCAAATGGTTTCC